>JBJOHD010000099.1:0-12498 GCA_046047875.1 Pseudomonadota bacterium
GATGAGAGCGGGTATATCGGGCCGGTAGTTAACACGCTGATAGGACTTGAGAAACCGGTAGCGTTCTTCACCACGGGGCAGCGCGTTCCGGAGGATATCGAGCCCGCCTCGGCTCGCCGGCTCGCCTGGATGCTGCGGCGGCCGGTTCAGTAAGCCCCTAATTTAAAGAGTTATTTTATTAATGCAGATTTTTTGAGACAGAGGAGGCCATGGGCGAATCATATACAGAGGAGACGGCTATCGCGGATCAGGCCGCAACGCTTCGAAGGAAGAGCCGGGCTCAACCCAAGGGACGACGATCGATGACTAGCGTAACCCGAGTGATGAGTTTCACCAGCGGCAAAGGCGGTGTGGGCAAGACCCACACCGTGCTGAACATCGGTCTTGCGCTGTGCCGCGAGAGACGGAGCGTCCTCCTTCTTGACGGCGACCTCGGTCTCGCCAACATCCACGTGATGCTCGGTCTTCAACCCCGCTATACCCTTAACGACCTCTTTGAGGGTCGCAAAAACCTCGAGGAGATCATCGTGAACGGCCCGGAGGGATTATCGATTATCCCCTCAGCGAGCGGGGTTGAGTCGATGTGCAATCTGAGTCCGGAGCAGCGGATGATGCTTACCGAAGCGGTAGAGCAGGTCGCTGACCGTTTCGACTATCTCCTGATCGACACTCAAGCGGGTATCGGCGCGGACGTGATGCATTTGAACAGCGCAGCGAGCGAGATCGTCTGTGTCATTAACGGTGAGCCAACCTCCCTGACCGATGCCTATGCACTTATCAAGGTGATGGCGCAAAATTACGGAGAAAAAGCGTTCTCAATCGTCGCCAACAACGTCGCGAGTGAGATTGAGGGCAAGCGCGCCTTCGCGCGACTCGCCAAATCGGTCGATCGTTTTCTTCACGTTCAGCTAAAGTACCTCGGCTACATTCCGCGCGACCCGGCGGCGAATGAGGCGATTGGCTCGCAGCGAGCGCTCCTCGAGGTGTTTCCGAGCAGCAGCGCGGGGCGGGCACTCGCGGGCATGGCGCGACGTATCGACAATGAGTTCTACGATTACCGGGTAAAAGGGGGGATGCAGTTCTTCTTCGAACAACTTCTGACTATGGGTGAGCAGCATGGCGGAAGATAAGGCAAAGTCGCTGAAGAAGAAGGTGAAGTATGCGCTATTCCACCGCCTGGCGGCTGGAGTAGCGCTTTTGGGGTTTTTGGTAACGCTTATCTCGGGACTGATGGCGCACGTTCCGTTGATAACGATCGTATATCGCGCGGTTTTAGTGGTGATCGCAGTTGGACTGATTAGTCGGGTAGTCATCCAGCTGATCGCTTCGTATGAGGAGATGAACAGTGGCAAAGCCTAAACGTTCAGCGGTCGAAGCATATAAGAGTGTCGATGATTACGAGAAGGAGGACCTCATTAAGAGCTACCTTCCCCTCGTGAAGAAGGTGGTGCATCGGCTCTCCGGGCGGCTCCCCAAAGATGTCGACATTAAAGAGATGATCAATTCGGGCATCATCGGCTTAGTCGATGCGCTCGAGAAATACGACCCGAAACACGAGACGAATTTTTCGACGTACGCGCAGTTCCGCATCCGTGGGGCGATCCTCGATAGCTTCCGCTCGCAGGATTGGCTTCCCCGTTCGCTGCGTTTTAAGTCGCATCAGGTTGAATCGGCGTATCACCGGCGGGAACAGAAGCTCGGTCGGCCCGCGACCGACGAAGAGGTGGCGGAGGAGCTCAATATCTCCGTTGATGAGCTCCAGAAGCTTCTCGGCGAGGTCGGCAGCATCGTGATGCTGAGCTTTGAGGAGCTCGGCTTCGGGCACGGTGAGGATAGGTTTCAAGCCGACGAATGGCTCGCCAGCAAGGCCCACGATCCACTCCACAAATTGCTGAGCGGGGAGAAGGTCGGTCTTATCGCCCGGGCGCTCGACCGCTTGCCGGAGAAGGAGCGCTTGGTGATCAGCCTCTATTTCTATGAGGAGCTCAACCTTAAAGAGATCGGAGAGATCCTCGGGGTGACTGAGTCACGAGCTTCGCAGATCCGCTCCCGGGCGCTTATCCGCCTCAAGAACTACCTCCGGAAGGCGGTGTAATCCCCTTCAAGGACAGATGAGGTGCTATGAACGGGGCATCGAGCGGAATACGTCGGGACTCGATACTCGTTTTGGATAGCGATAAAAGCGATCTGCGTATCACCGTAGAAGCGATCGAACGACAGGTACCGAACGCACAGGTTCGCGCGATCACCTCGCTTGCTGAATATACCCAGCTGGTCGAATCCCACGACTTCGACATCGTCATTCTCGATCATAACCTCGCCGATCATCGGGCGGTTCAGCTCGTGCACGAGCTGCGGCTCAAGGATGTTGAGCCGGGAGTGCTTGTGGTCTCCCGTTCAGCCGATCCCCGAACAGTTGCCGAGATCTATCATTCGGGGTGTCACAAGTGCATCGTGAAAGAGGGGCGCTGGGGCGAGGAGCTCGGGCCCGCGGTGCGGCATCTGCTTCGAATCAAGCGGCTCGAGGCGGAGAATCGGCGACTCCTCGCAAAGCTCACCGAAGCAAACGTGCTTCTTGAGGAGAAGAATCGTCGGCTCGATGAGTTCTCAGCGACGGTGGCACACGATATTCGGGGCCCGCTCGGTGGTATATCGATGAAGCTCGATTATATCCTTGAGACATACGGGACGGCGCTTGATGAGCGGTGCGCCGGCATTATGCAGCGAGCGCTCGACTCAGCCGATCGTCTCGCTCAGATCGTTCAGTCGATGTACGAGTACGCTAAGCTCGGGGCAAAGGCGACTCGAATGTCGAACGTTGACCTCAAACAGCTCACACATGAAGTGGTGCTTGATCTCCATTTTGAGGAGTCGCTCGACATAAAGATCGGTATCGGCGAGTTGCCGAACATCTTCGGGAGCCCCGAGCTCTTACGACGTATATTTATTAACCTTATCGGTAACGCAGTTCGGTATAACGACAAGCCAGAGGTGGTTATCAACATCTCTTTCGAGGGATTCGAGGAGAAGAGTCTCGGAACATTTGCCAAGATCGCGGTGAGTGATAACGGCCCCGGCATCCCGCCGGAGGATCTCGACTCGATATTTCGGATGTTCTCGCGGGGTGCGAACACCTCGCCGACCGATGGTGGCTCGGGCATCGGACTCGCGGTGGTTCAGCGAATCAGCGAACTTCACTATGGACGGGTGGAGGTGCACTCAACCGTGGGGCGGGGCACAACCTTTGTGGTGACCCTTCCAACCGATAAGATAGAACTTCCAGCGTAACGTGAGATCGAGCGCGACGGTGCTAAAAGCCGAGCACTCCCCCTAATCCCTTGCCGGAGCCCCCCTTTTTCTTTTGCAGAAGGTTGTTCAGGACATCCCCCGCCTTCTGTTCGATGACCTTGCCGACGCTCCCTTGGAGAAGCTTCGCAAAATCGGGCATGACCGCGAGTTTCGGCGGCGCACCTTTAATCGTAAGGGGCACCGCGAGTCGGCCATCCTTATCGAGTACCGCGCGCACCTCCTTCACCTTTCCGGCGAGCGCTCCGGAGAGCCCTTTCTCGAAGGTGATGGTGGCTCCAAGGTCGAGCTCCCCGGAGAATCGAGCGCGGCCCTGCGCTGCGATATCGAAGAGGGAGCTCTTCAGTGCAAGGTCTTTCGTTGTAATCGCCCCGCCACCGAGGGTGAACGATGAAGCGAGCGAGGAGATCACGGTCTCAGGGGCATCGAGCGCCTTTTTCGTTTCGGGTGGGAGTGCGTCATAAAATGAGCCGCTCACGAATGGGAGGTTTGTCGCAGTTTTGAGCACAGCCCCCCCGATGTTATTTCCGGCAAGCTTGCCGTCGTTCACCAGGAGCGAACCGGAACCAGTAAGGGTTGTGAGGAGGTTCGGCCCGACCGTTCCTTTCACCGCCGTCTGGAAACGGGTGAGTTTACCGGAGAGAGCCCCGGGGCCTTCGGGCTTTACCACAGCGAGGAGACGCTGAATATCGAGGCCGGCGAGATCAAGCTTCCCCTCGAGCGCTTGAGTTTTCGAGTTAAGCGTTCCACTCGATTGAATCGTTCCGTTGAAGGTCTTTACGGCGAGGTTTTGGAGGGTCATGATCGGCCCTTTGATCCCCGCGCTCACCGCCCCGGTCACCGGTTCCCCGTTGAGCACCAGGGCGAGATTTTTCGACTCCACCGATTGTTCGGTCGCGGAGCTTCGAAGAGAGAGGTCGCCGTTCAGTTTCGTAATTGTGAAGCCGCCGCTCTTGAGCGCGATATCCTTTAATGCCACCGAGCCGCTCGTTGATACCGCTCCCGGAGCGATCGAAGCTTTGAGGTTTGGGACGACACCCCCCGATAATCCAAGCGCGGTCACCGCGGGGGGAACAAGATCTCCGAGGTTACGGAGCCGGCTCAGATCCACCCCTGTTGAGCGGATCTCGGCTTCCCCGGTGCCCCCACGGGTATTGAAGGTCGCGCTGAGTTGGAGCGGTATGCCGGCGATATCGGCATCGAGCTTCGGTGCGGTAAGAACCCCGTGCGCTTGATCGAAGGCGAGATCTTTGGCTGTCACCGCGATCTTGAGTTTGCCGTCGACGAGGGCTCCCCCAGTGAGGCTCGGGATCTTGATGGTGGTGCCCGCCAGATCAAGCCCCGCCTCGATGTTAAGGGCGGAGATCCGGCGCTCCGACTTCGCGACGGTGTCCCGGAAGATCACCGTCGCGTTCTTTAGGAGGAAGCTCTCGAGCTTTATCTCGAGGGGGAGCTGGGCGGCGTCGCCCCCTTTGCCGGCCCCGGTGGGGGCGGCTGGAGTAGTCGGAGCGCTGCTCAACGACGGATCTTTCTTCGGCAGCCCCTCGAGGGAGATCCCGTTTGCATCTTTAACGAAGGTGAGGGTCGGCTCGGTCAGGGTTAGCTCGGTGATCTCGAGCCGTTTACCGAGGAGCGCCCACAGATTGAGATGAAGCGCGAGGTCGCGGAGCGACAGACCTTTATCTCCCCCGACAGCCACCGTATCGACTACCACTCGGGTATCGGGAAAGATCGTAGTTTCGAGCGCACCGAAGGAGACCGGCGCGCCGACCGCCGTGGTCGCCGCTGCCTCGATCTGCGGCTTGAAGCGGGTGATCAGCGCCGTGGCGTTCGTGACGGCGTACCACACAATCCCTCCGGCGATGCAGAGGAGGAGAACGAGGGCAAAAAGGAGTTTTTTCATCATGGGTGGCTCTTATTCGACGGACCGGTGTTTAACTTATTAAATTTCCCGAATATTTTCAATATCCTCACTTTGCCGGACGGGGGGAAATAATATAGACTTCCCCCCTATGGCTTCCAGCTCCGATTTCGCTGCCTATCGCCGGATTCTCGCCCGGCTCAAGCCCTACCGGGGGGAGTTCCTCCTCGCGCTCGGTTGCATGGTGATCTTCGGGGCTACCGACGGTGGTATCCCGTTTTTGGTAAAGTACATCCTCGATGGGGTCTTTTCGCAGCAAGATAAGAATCTGCTCTACGTCTTGCCCGTGGTGCTCGTTATTTTCGCGTGTATTCGGGCGTTGTGCGATTTCGGTCAGCAGTTCCTCATGTCACGGGTCGGACAAAATATCAGCCGCGACCTGCGAAACGATCTTAATCGGCACCTCCTCGCGCAGTCGCCTGAGTTTTTTGTGCGCCGTTCCACCGCCGATCTTCTCGCCCGTATCACGAGCGATGTGCAGCTCGTCCGCTCGCTCCTCACCGATTCAGTTGCCGCGATTCTGCGTGATTCGATCCGAATCGTCACACTGCTCGTTGCGGCGGTGTACCTCGACCCCTTTCTCGCGCTCATCGCCCTTGTCGTATTTCCGGTGGGGATCTACCCGGTCTACCGCTTCGGTCGGAAGATGCGCCGCTTGAGCAAGCAGGGGCAGGATGGGGTTGGCACCTTGAGCGCCCGTCTCCAGGAAAGTATGGCGGGGAATCGAATCGTGAAGATCTTCGGGCGGGAAGACTACGAGGTGAGTCGATTTGAACGGGAGAATCGCGAGCTCACCGATACCCTCGTGAAGGCGGAGCGGGTACGCGCCCTTTCGGGCCCGGTAAACGAGGTGCTGGCGAGCTTTGCGATCTGCGGTGTAATTCTCTACGGCGGATTCTCGGTGATCGGCGGGGTGCGCAGTCAGGGGGAATTTATCGCATTTCTCCTCTCCGTGTTTCTCCTTTACGATCCCTTTAAGAAGCTTAGCCGTGTGCACAGCGTTGTGCAGCAAGGAATGGCCGGAGCCGAGCGGATCTTCGAGGTATTCGACGAGCATCCAGCGATCGTGAGCCCAGAGAATCCGCTGGGCCTCGGGAGCTCAAATACGATTACCTTCTCGAGCGTGTCGTATTCTTACGGCCGGGGGGATGCCCTCGCGCTGCGCGACATTAACCTCACCGTCCCCGAGGGCAAAAAGGTGGCGCTTGTCGGCTTCTCCGGCTCGGGGAAGAGCACGTTAGTGGATCTATTGCCCCGATTTATCGCCCCGCAAAAGGGTACCGTGACGATCGGAGGTATCGATATCGCACGGGTTGACCTGAAGCAGCTCCGCGACCGAATCGGTCTTGTGGGGCAGCACACCTTTCTCTTCAACGACACGGTGTACAATAACATCGCCTACGGTCGCCCCGATGCAGCTCGTGCGGATATCGAAGGAGCGGCGAAAGCCGCATACGCTGATGGATTTATCCGCGCCTTGCCGCAAGGGTACGATACCGTCATCGGGGAGGGGGGCTTCGCGCTCTCCGGAGGGGAGCGGCAGCGAATCGCTATCGCCCGGGCGATCCTGAAGGAGGCCCCGATCCTGATCCTCGATGAGGCGACCGCCTCGCTCGATAATCGTGCGGAGCGCGAGGTCCAATCGGCGATCGAAGCGCTCGAGAAGGGGAAGACGTCGCTCATAATCGCCCACCGGCTCTCAACGGTTCGCGACGCTGATCTTATCGTGGTGATGCGTGAGGGGGAGATCGTTGAGGTCGGTACTCACGACGATCTTCTCAAACGGGAAGGGGAGTATGCGAAGCTCCACGCGCTTCAATTTCGTGATCCCGCGGAGGCGGGGAGCCCCGACGAGGCGCTGATAAATTGAGTGGGTCATGGTGTTAACGAGGCGTCTCTACGGGGGGCTCACCGCGTTAACCGCGCTCGGTGTGGGCCCGCTTTTCTTGCTCCACCGGCGGGGTCGAATGCGGCTGGCGGAGCGTTTCGGCGGGTGGAGTCTGCCCCCCGGGGACTTCGTCTGGTTCCACGGCGCTTCGCTCGGTGAGATGAACGGCCTTTTACCCTTGATGCGGCGGTGGAAGCGAGCCTACCCCGAGATCCCGATCCTTGCGACCGCAACCTCAACCACCGGCCTCGAGCGCGCTCGTGGAGCTGCGGATGAGATGCGGCTCATCCCGTTCGATAGCGGGGTCTTTATCAGACGCGCCATCGGGGAGCGGCGTATCGTGGGATTCATATTCGGAGAGACCGAGATCTGGCCAGGCATCATCGGGGAGCTTAAAAAGAGGGGGGTCCCCCTTTTCATGGTAAACGCTCGGATCGGAGAGAGGTCTCTTCGACGGTACCGTCGATTTCGATCTCTTTTCGCGGATACTTTTCGTTCGCTTACCGGTGTGTTTGCGAGTTCGGAGGTCGATCGGGCCCGACTCGTGGAGGTGGGTGTTGAGAGCTCGCGGTGTCGGACGGTGGGAAATGCGAAGTACGACCTTGAGCTCTCGGCAGCAACGGAGGAGGAGCGTCGAGAGCTTCGGTGCACGCTCTCCCCTCAGGGGGGGGCGATCCTCGTGTTAGGGAGCCTCCGGCCAGGGGAGGAACGTGTGTGGTTCCCGGTGTTGCGGGCGCTGCGCAACAGCTCGGCGACGGTGGTCGTCGCGCCCCGCCATCCTGAGAAGTTCGATCTCTTTGCAGAGGCGCTGACGGGAGCGCAGCTTAGTTTTCGGCGGTGGTCGAACGGCACGGGCTCCTCCAATCCCGGTGGGCTCTCCGTGATCCTCCTCGATACCCTCGGGGATCTCCGGCGTTTTTACGGTGCAGCGGATCTCGCCTTTGTGGGGGGGAGCCTCGTCGACTGGGGCGGGCATAATCCCCTCGAACCTGCACTCCTCGGGGTGCCGATAGCGACGGGTCCCTACATGAGTTCGGTCGAGGAGGTGACTGCGGCGCTCGATGCAGCGGAGGCGCGGATCGTTGTTTCGAACGAGGAAGAGGTTCGAGCGCTGCTTGATCGGGTGCTCCGCCGTGACCCGGCGCTCTTTGAGGCGGGGGCACGTGGCTGTGAGGTGGCGCGTCGATTTACCGGGGTGGCCGACACTATCTTCGAGCGGATCCAGCGAGGCCTGGAGGAGGTTGGAGGCCATGGGGGGAGCTAAGTTTCTCGCCCGCCTTTACGGCGGAGCGACCTTTCTACGGAATGTCGGGTACGATCGCGGGATACTCCCCCGGTACCGCGCTCCGCTGCCGGTCATAAGCATCGGGAACGTCACCGCGGGTGGAAACGGAAAAACCCCGCTCGCGATCTTTTTGGTGCGGGAACTGACATTACGGGGGTGGCGACCGGTGGTGGTCACCCGCGGGTACGGGGGACAGGTGAAAGGCCCCCACCTCGTGACCGCTGCCGATACGCCCCGCGATGTCGGAGATGAGCCGTGTTTGATGGCGCACAACTACGGCATCTCCGTTGTGGTCTGCCGTGATAGATTCGAGGGTGCCCGATTTGCGGCCGGACACGAGCTCGGAGACCTCGTTATCCTCGACGACGGCTTTCAGCACCGTCGATTGCATCGCGATCTCGATATCGTGTCGATTAACGTCGGCACCGTCGAGGCGCGTGCTGCCTTCCTCAAAGGGGAGCTCCTTCCCCGCGGACTGTTTCGCGAGGATCGGAGCCGGGCGCTCAAACGCGCCGATATCGTCGTCTGCGCGGAGCGTCGACCCGACCCGGGGGAGCCGGTTTCGCCGGAGATCCTCGCTGTGCTCCCCGGCACGGTCTCGGTATATCGGAGCTTTTTAAAGACCCCCCAGGTTGGGGCGCTCGCTGACCGGGGTCAGCTCCTTGAGCCGTGCGCGGTCGGGGCGTTTTGTGGAATCGCCAATCCTGAGGGTTTCTTCTCGACCCTTGAGGGGGCTGGGTATACCCTGGCGGCGCGGCGGGTTTTTAGCGATCACCACCTGTTTTCAGACGGCGATATCGCGGCGCTTCGGAGCGATTTTCCCGGACTCCCCCTGGTGTGCACCGAGAAAGATGCGCTAAAGATAACCACGTCGAGAGAGGGGATCTTCGTCCTGGGAGTCGAGACGAAGGTCTATCCAGCCGACGCTTTAATCAGTCAGATCGACCGAAAACTAAGGGAATCATTCACGAGGTCCGCATGAATTACTCCGCCGCTCAAGCCCACGTCTCTCCCCAACAGAAGCGGGGCTGTTTCTTTTATGGGTGTATCACCGTTATCGTGCTGGGGCTTATGGGGGTCATCGCGGTATGGCTCCTTTTCTCTCAAGTCGTCCAGCCGTTCTTCGGACGGTACGCCACCGAGCAGACGGTGGCGCTCGCGCCAAGCGGCGTGACCCCGGAAAAAGTGGGAACGGTGAGAACCCGACTCACCGCGTTTCGAGATGGAATCGCGGCCCACCAGCCGACCGAGCCGCTTGCCCTCGACGAGTCCGATCTCAACGCGCTTCTGCGCACCGTTCCGGACCTCGCTCCCCTGGCGGATAATCTCCGCATAAAGATCGCAAACAACCGGGTGGGTGGTGAGCTCGCGCTTCCGCTCACCGATTTCGGATTTCCCGGAAAGTTCCTCAATCTGAGTGGCACATTTAAAGTTTCGCTCGATTACGGGCTCTTGATGATGACCGCTGACACGGTGCAGGTGAACGGAGGAGAGCTGCCGGAGACCGTGATGAAGGAGCTCCAGAACCAGAACCTCGCCGCTGATTTCGCCCGAGATCCGGCGATTGCGAAGGTCCTAAAGGAATTGAAGTCGATCGAGGTGCAGGGCGATAAGGTAATCGTGACGCCGAAATGATTCCGCTCTCCGGAGCGTCCCGGTCTAGTGGTTCGACCATTAAATTCTTTCACCTGCAAGGTAATAGAATTTATGCTCACCACTGGTCTTGAGTTGGTTTTTCACTCCGCGGGAGTGAAAAAACTTATTTGTCGAAGGACTAGAGACACTGCTGCGGATCGGTGAGCCCCTCGCACGGCGCAGTTGTACGGGCGGTTTCGACCGATGAGGTGATCCGGGACCGGGCGCTCGCCTCAAGGGTGCGGGCCGCTGCAACGAACACGGCGACGAGAACCGAGAGTACGACCGCGTATTCGAGAAGGGTTGCGCCCCGATCCCGTGGTGAAGAATCTTTTAAATGAGGGTGACTCACAGCTTCGGCTCCTCCGAGAACAGTTGGCGATAGATCTCATAGGTGCGAGCGTAGATACTCGACGGCCCCGGAAGGAGGAGATCGTGCCAATAGTCCTGGAACGCCCGATCCCAACTTCCTCCCGGGCCCGGGGTGGTCGGAGCGAACATAAAAAGAAGGTTGTCGTCCCCGCGAGGAGCACCCGATACGATCTGGAAGGCCCGCCGGATGCGGGCGACGGCTACGGTGGAGGCATCGACCTCGTTTGAGGGGAAGTAGACCACGACGATCTTACGCCCCGGATAACGCGCCTTAAACGTCCCGACGAGCCCCTCGATCTCATCGGCCTCTCGTTGGCCGAGCCGATTATGCATCATCAGGAGCACCGCAGAGCTCTCTGAGAATACCGGAGCGCTTGGCGGTGTGCCGGGAAGCGCCAGCGCGGTGTGCGCGGGAAACGGAGCACCGTTCCAGTCGTTGAGGAGGTACGAGAGGAATCCCCGGATATCGCCCCGCAGATCGTTGGTAGGCAGCGCTGGATCGGTCACGAGGTTCGGTTTGCCCCCGGATTTGCAGGGTGGCACCGGGGAGCCCGCGGGCACAACGCCGTGGGGACAAAGCTGGGTGGTGCCCAACGTCGCCACCGCCTGTTCAGCCGCGATGCGGTCGCTCGCGGCGCCGACCCCGGTGGTGCGTTGATCCCACCGATCATTTGCGAGGGGGATGTACCGCGGGGCAACCGCAGTGCTCGCTGAGACGTTGAGGATCGCCGGCGCTTCGAAACCGGAGTTATCAAGGCTCGGATCGAGCACCCGGTCGATCCCCTCGGGTGAGAAACTCGTGCGAAATCCACTGTAAAGGTGGAAGCAATCACGGAGTTGGGCGAGCATCGCGGCATCGAGCTTATTCCGTGAGTCAAGGACTCTTCCCGGATTGAGCGCCTCATCAGGATGAAAACGTTGGAGCGGGAGCTGGACCTCTTTGAGAAATGTATCGCTCCCTCCCTGCACCATCACCGTTGGTTCGGTCGGGCGGGGGGGGAGAAACGAGCCGTCGGGGATTGCGGCGTTATCTTGAGCGATCGGATTGAGCGTTACCACCTCAGCCAGGTCGCGAAGCTCGGCGCGGAATCGCCCCACGATACCAACCGAGAAAGCATTTCGCACCGCTACCAGGGGATTCATACACGCGACGAGCCGTTCCCGCCGCATCTCATCGTGAAGGGCGGGAAAACCTTCGAGGAAACCGGGGGTAGCCGGCTTATCCCCCCAAAAGCCATGAACTCCGCTCGACCCCGGGGATTGGGAGCGATCGAAGTTTTCAAGGGGATTAAACGGCGCGAGGTCCCGGTAACGCGATCCGTTCGTGTCGAAGAGGAAGCGTCGCATGACCGTTGGATCGGCGGAGGTGGTGAGCTGGGGGGCGATCCCAAGGATGAGGCCTCGGCCCGTTTGCCCCCGCACTCCCCGCGGAGCGCTCACCGGATTCGCTGCGTCGAGAACCCCCCTCGCTTTTGAGTGCCAAACCGTCTTTATATTCACCTCGCGCGAACCCGATATGAACGTCTCCGCAATCGCCTTGACCTCGCATCCGAGCGCCTCGTTGAAGTCGTTTCGACCCCACATGAGGTTGGGATAGAGCGTGGTGCCGCTTACATCGCCGAGGAATCGGCACGATACCCCGGCGGGACACGGGGATACCGGCACCCAGGTGGGCACGTAGCCCGGATTACCCGCTGGGGCGAGGGTGCTTGGCGCGGTCTGACTTACCACATTTATCTCGGTGATTCGCGCGTAACGCAGCGTGTCGAGACGGCTCGGCACGAGCGATTGCTCAAATCCGCGCAGTGCGGTGGTGACCGCAGCCTTCGTTATCGGAAGCTCCCGAGCACCGAGCCGGCAGATCACCTCAGCCTCCCGTTGGAGCTGCTCTCGCACCGCCTTGACGCGCGAGGAGTCGAATCCGAGCCCGAGAAGGATAAAGATAACCGCGAATGAGATAATACCGACGAGAGGGAGGAGCGCTCCCCGCTCCGAGGATCGGGAAACTCGACGCGGGGCGATTTCAGCGAGGAGAAGCATAGGTGTAGGAGCCTCGTCTTTACGGTGTTTCGATGATTCCCTCAGGAGCTG
>JBJOHD010000100.1:0-25902 GCA_046047875.1 Pseudomonadota bacterium
ATGCAGCGTATCCGGCAAAGACCTGCGCCCACCCGGTGATTCCGGGCCGCACTACCGTTCGAAGGGGAAAGAGAGGAATCTCATCTTTAAGCAGCGCGTATATCTCAGGACGCTCCGGCCGTGGACCGCAAAAACTCATCTCACCCCGCATCACGTTCCAGAGCTGGGGCAGCTCGTCGAGCCGGGTGCGGCGCAAAAACCTTCCGAGCTTCGTCGTACGGTCATCGTTATCGCTCGCCCACCGTACCCCGTTTGCCTCGGCATCGGCTCGCATACTTCGAAACTTGACCAAGGTGAAGGGACGGCCGAGGTAACCGGTGCGCTGCTGCCGGTAGAAAATCGGGCCCCGACTCGTGAGGGGAATGAGCACCATGAGGACCACGAATATCGGGGCGAAAAGAATCGTCAGCAAAACGGCGAGAATCGGCTCACTGCCTACCTTCACCGCAGCAAAAAGTCTTAGGAGTGGTGTCTGCGGGGTAGCTTCAAGGAGGTAGGTCCACAGGTCGGTCTCTCCGACCCGGATCCTTCCGGAGATATCGGCGAGGATACGCCGTTGATCGATGATCGGAATCCCCGCGAGGTGCGCTCGGAGAAGCACCCCCTCACCATCGAACTCCCGCGCCGCGCTCCGTGAGATAACGATAAGGTCGATCCCCGCGCCTCCGCCGCTCTCAAGCGCGACCCGTAAATCGTCAAGGGAGAGAAAATCAACCGAGTTTCGGAGCTCTGCGGGAAGGTATCGCTCGATGATATCGCTGCGCTCCGAGTCCGTGACCGCAAGAACTATCGAACGACGGAGCCCCTTTGATACAGCGCGGCGACACCACGCCGTGTGGAGCACGAAAACAATACCCCCCGTGACCAGCCCTGCCCCCACAAAGGTGGTCGGCGTACCGTCCCATTTTCCGTCGAGAAGGGCGAGTGCAAATCGTCCGATACCGGCCCCCACCGCGATCGCCGCAAGCACCGAGACGCTATCGCTGAGCCGCGGAACGAGTCGAAGCGTGCCGAAATAGCCCAACGAGCTTAAAAGGACACAGCTCGAGAGGCTGGCGATGATGATAAAAGCGAGCCGTTCGGGGGCGGTTGTTTGAGGCGCGACAAGGGCCGCACCGACCCCCCAAACACACGCCAAGATGAGGAAAAAAGAGCCCTCGCTCCACCTCTGCAGAAATCTCAGCACCCCCTTCATCGCCACCGCGCTCCCGCCGCCGAGGCCCCTCCCCCTTCTCTGCGAAACCGCACGATCTCGAACGGAGTTCGAAACGACGCAAGCGCGGCATCAACTATCCGATCGATCGCGGCGGGACGCACGGGGAGGATGAGCGCCGCAAGCACCGCACCTGCTACCGCGATACCGAACGCCGGGAAACGAACCGTCACCGTTCCCCAGAGCGGGAGGATAAGCGCCCCGATCCAATACACCCAAAAGAGCCTTAAGAGACGCCGGGCAGCTAATACTTCAACGACCAGGTCTCCTCGCTCACGGAGCGCGAGTATCTGCAGATTGCCGATCATCAAGCGATGCCGCCGAGTGCGCTCTGAGCGGGTCTCATCGACCTCATCGGTCACCGCGAGATCGGGGAGGTAGACGATTCGTTCATGGCGATTCATCCTGCGGAGCGTCAGCGGCAGCACCACATCGTCGTTGAGAAACTCCAAATCTCCGAGTCGTTTAAAAACCTCATTAAGCTCACTGGTCCGGTACATCATGGTCGCACCGTGCACCGACACGGGCCCCCCCGCCCGGTTCTCGATCCCTTTCAAGAACCGCTCGAGCCCCCATACGGTGCGAGAGACCGGGCCACCCCCCTTGATCCGATACGCCGGGGCGACCCCCACCACCCCGGGCTGAGCGGCAGCCTGGACGAGCCTCACTAACGTATCGCTCCGCCATTCGGTCCCCGAATCAACAAAAACTACCCATTCGGCATCCCCTGCGAGTCGAGTAAGACTCCGTAGGGTCGACCACTTTCCCCGCTGCTCGGCGGAGCGGTGCACGGATACCCCCCGCGCCCGCGCGACGGCTCCGGTTGAATCGGTGGATCTATCATCACCTACTACAACCGTACAGTGGACCTCGGGCTTCAAGCGGAGAAGTTGGGTGATCGCTCCTGTGATTCCATCGAGGGTGCGAGGTAACGTACGCTCTTCGTTGCAGGCCGGCACCGCGATGACTATCGACCGCACCTCAGCTCCGCTGGAGGAGCGAGCCTCGCTCCTCCGAGACGGAAAGTGCATCCGGAGTGCTGAGAGTAATATTCCCATCCCCGGACACAACCACGTCATCCCCGAGAGACCGAGGACTCCACATGAAAAGAGTATCGCTGCCACTACCGCCCCCCACACAACACGCACGCCCGAGGGGTTCTAGCGACCCCTGAGCGTTCCCCCTATGAACCCCGTCATACGGGGCGATTCGATCGATATGGTGAGGTGTCTGCACGAGGGAATCGCTATGCTCCACAGTATCTATCCGTTGCCGCTCGTCCGCGAGATAACGAATCACGACGAGCTCGCACCGAGTCGATCGAAGCTCGAGAGTCTTTTCGGATGCGACGGAGACTCGCCGGAATTCCTCCCCTCAGGGGAACTCTGGATGAACAATCAGGGTGTTTCGGGGATGCCGGTATCGAGGGATTCGGTGATCCTTGTCACCCATCCCCGCCGTAACTACCTCACCGGAGCGTTTCAGGTGCGCGAATCAGCGAGCTTCGGCGGTCTGCCGGTCGAGCATCCGATCGTGAAGCTCTCCCAACAGCGCTCTCCGACGGTCTCTGCACTTCATTTCCGCCACGGCGCTGAAACTTTAAATGCGCTCTTTCGGTGGCTTACCGACTCTCAGTGGCGGGCCGATATCGTCACCTTCGAAGGGACTTTCGAGCGGCCGACGTTTCGCCAAACGGTGCGACGGTATTGCGCTGAGAATCATCCCCTCACCGCAATCGTGACCCAGCCTGAAACTCCGAGCGAACGGATCACCGTAGCGCTCTCGATTGTCGGAAGCTTAATTCTCACCGGGAGCCGGTGCCTCGATCGTACCGCCTCGACCCGCCTCGAAACGAAAAGGGCCCGGCCTCTCGGCCGGGCCCGTGCCACCAGCGGAGGTACCGTCTCGGTCACCCCCTAATTTATCTCTTTACCGGAGCGGCGGCAGCGAACGCCACCTGACGTAGTCGAAGCTCCAGCGGTAGTTCTGGTTGAACTGCTTACCGTTTCCGATGAACGCGTTCGCCACACCACCCGCGAATATCTGGTCGCCCCGATCGCGGAACCGCACCTCGCCGGTTTGGTGGTAGAGCCACGCAAACGCCGGCGCGATAAGGAGGTTCAGATCCGGTGCCGGCTCCATACCCCCCGAGTCGACGTTTCGATCGGTGTACATGAACGCTTGGGAACCGGACAACCACGTGTTCGCCCACAACCAATCCATCGCCTGCACGAGCGCCGGAAGCACCCGACTATCTCCCCGCTGTTCGGCGTGAGAGATAAGTGCATGCGCAGTGAGTCCGACCATGAAGGGCCGCACGTACGGCGCAGTTTTCGAGCCGAACCACTGGTCGAGGTGGCCAAACGCCTGACTCACGAACGAGTCAAGACGAGCACGGTGAGCCTCACCGAGCGTTTCCGCGTTAAGGTATCCCATAATCGCGTACGCCACCTCACGGCTATAATCCGCCGATACAGTCCACTCGAGCGGAGTTGCATCGGGTGAATACGCCGCGTTCCGAGAGATCGAGATCGCCGCGTTTTTCGACGCGGTATCGCCGGTCCTCAAGAAATCGTGCATCAAACCGTGCGTGAAGTTCCAGTAGCCGGGAACGTTCCCGTTGTTCGGAACGACGTATTGGTCACGATACACCGCCTCAGCTCGCGCGGCGCAGGTATTCCAGCTCGAATCGCGGGTATAATCCGCGATCTGATAGAACACCCACTGAGCATCGTAGTAGGTCGCCGACAGCTTCTGATCGAACGAGAGCGAGGAACTCGCGAGGTTCGCACAGTGCTGCGCTCCGACGCTCACCATCCGCGACTCCCAGAGCCCGAGATTCGGAATAGCCACCGGGGTGAAATCACCCGGAGGCACCGGTGTCGGGGTCACGCTCGGGGGTTGAGTTGGAACCGGGGTCGGATCTATAACCGGCGGATTCGTCGGCGTCGGAGTTGGAGTCGGGGTCGGCACGACCCTACGTCGGCACCGACGCTGCGCCTCGAGTAAGAGTCGGCGATGCTTCTTTACGAAACGAAGTCGACTCTTCAAGGGATTGGTCTCACGGAACACCCCCCCCCTTATAAGCCCAAATTTACGGCTTCCCCGCGCCGTCAGGTAGCACGCCGCCTGAATGCGGGTTCCCGCTATCGATAGGGTATCAAAGCGGCGCTTATTACCGCTCGTCACCCGAATACCTTCGCTCGCGGCGTAGGCGCTCCCACTGAGGATACACGCCCCCATCGCGGCGATAAAACTCAATCGCCAATAACACCATCTCATGTAAATTTGATCCTCCATGAATCAAAGACGGAGGATTTGGAGCAAGGCCTATGCCACGCCGCTCGAATCGACGGGTCAAACGATCGCTCGAGGCGATAACCGAATCACCCCGCGAATTAGTGATGTATTATCGAACGGATGGCGCTGGCGGCACCCGGCTGAGGCCGTTTCTCCAAGTGAGAGGTCACTCCCGGATGAGGCTGGATAGAACTAAGCGGGGTGTACGGAAGTGTCGTGCTGAGCTCGATGCACTACGCACGATTCTGCGACGAGCTCAGCTTTTTTAGGCGGTCACGAACCTGCGGCCGCGCTGCGCGATCAGGGCGGTCAAGCCGCTCAGCTTTCGGGCGAAGGAAGCGAGGTCATCCGTATCGACGATCGAGAGACGAGGGATCGCGTGAAGATCCGCTGCATGAGCCCGCTGCACATGTCCGAAGCGGGTCGTAAACGAGGCGCCGAATCCGGCACGCTCAGCCGCCCGGAATTCCCGGCGCGAAGCCTGCCCCACTCCACCGTAGGGGTAGGCGAAGAGGCTCACCTCCTTACCGATCCGTTCGCTCACAATCCGCTTCGATTCGCGAAGCTCGAGGTCGAGCTCCACAGCGCTTAAGCTGCTTAATACCGGGTGGTTCACCGTATGGGCACCGACGGTGATGAGGGGGTGCCCCGCGGCCTGCCGAAGCTCATCCCAGCTTATGATCTCCCCTCCGTAGCACCCCTCGGTGTAGGTCCCTGCCCCCACGGCCCGGAGGAGTGCTTGCTGACTCCGCGGATCAAGCGATTTTAGTGCATCGTTGAGCTCATGAGCGCTCCGCTCCCGCTCGCCGTTCGAGCGGAGGGGATAGACGAAACGCCGCCCCCGCCACACACCATCGATACGGGAGAGCTTCCGCAGCAGATTTTCAAGGTCATACCACCAGAGTCCGGTGCCCACCTCTACGAAACGGGTCGTCACGAATATCGTCGCCGGAACCTGAAAACGTTCAAGGATAGGGAGCGCTACTTCGAGGTTGTCGCGATAACCGTCGTCGAAGGTTACCGCAACGGAGCGTGGGAGAAGCGTTCCCCGCCGGAGCCGCGCGACAAACTCCGGCAGCGCCAAGCATCGAAAATTATCGCTTAGATATCGCATCTGCGCCGTGAACCGCTCCGCCGATACGGTGAGGCCGCGATACGGCGAAAATTCGGCGGAGGATCGTTCCCCCCGAGTGATACGATGGTAGAGGAGACAGCTGCCAAGCCCCGCATAATAAGTCCGCACGAACTGAAATCGGGGGGTTTCAAGCACCTCGCGGAGTCCCCGTCGCAGCCGTCCACTCGGTATTATCTTGAGAAACATACTCGCGCCCCTCCCGTGGCAAACGCTCTCGCCTCTGCACTCACCTCTTCACGCTCACCGCGCTCCACTCCCAGAACGATCGCGGCGAGGAGATACGGCAAGAAGGTGTAGGTGTGGGAGAGAAACGACATCACAATCCCATAGGCGACAAGCACCCCGATATATTCAGGACGCCGTTCACGGATCCGCCACGCTCGTCGCACGATCGCGATGAAGAATCCCATGAAGAGGCAGAGACCAGGGATCCCGGTCTCAGCAAGTGCGAGCACCCAGCTTGAATGGGCGGTTCGCTCCCCCCATTCATCGAAGGCAGGCGTGTAACGCTCGTACATCCGGGGATAGTTCTCCATCCCCACTCCGAACACCGGATGACTTTTCGCCATCCGCACCCCAGCAACGATATAGCTCCACCGCGAGGCCTGAGAGGTTTCAAGATCAACCTCCTCGCGCCGCACCCCGACGAAGAAGAGGCTGAGAGCCAGGAGAAAAACCGGCACCAGGAGATACGCCCACCGCCGCAGCCGGCCGGTCATAACCGTAAAGAGCATCCCTCCGACGAGCCCCATAACCGCACCCCGGGATTGGGTGAGCCACAGGCCGGAGAGAAGCACGAGAACCTCTCCAAACTCACCGAGCTTAGGAGCTAACCCGCCGCCGTTAAGGCGTGGAACTATCCGAAGAGCGAGTGCGATGACGATGAGGGCCGCGAGGTCGTTAGAGTTTCCAAAGAGTCCGCTCCCCGAAAGCCGTGAGAATTCCCCCTCCCCCCGCACCGGGATATGCGGAGTAAAGAGCGCGGCGCACACCGCTCCCACCACCCCGTAGACGAGAATATCCTTTATCAGCACTCCGTCATCACCTGTGTGAACTACGCTCGGAATAAGGAGAAAAAGTATGGTAATCGGTACGAAATTTCCGAGTTCAACACCTGCCAGATAGGTTGGACCGGCGGCACCGAGAGTTGCGACCAGAAACCATGCTATGAGAGTGAGGAACCAGAGTGCAGCCCCGGTGATGTAAAGCCCCCGCTCAGGCCGACGAACGAAATCGATCCCCACACTGAGCACGGCCAAGAGCGCGAAGAGGCGCGGCACAAATCCCAGTGATGCCCCCCCGGGCATCTCCCACGGCCGGAGAATCAAGAGACCGATAAGGACGGCGAGCGCCCCGATCGGCCGAAAAAGAGCGATCGCAGCCCCACCAAAAACCGCCCCGACAACACCCACAAGCGGTACACCACCCACAACAGTGCCGAGGGAGAGTATCCCCCACACCAGCCCGAGAGCCCACAGCGCTCCCCGGCTCACGGCGACATCCCGAGCGATCACCCGCACGACGATCAATCCGAGGAAAAATCCCCCGATACCAAGCGGAGCACCGTTCATGACCTCACCGGGGTAAAGCACGTCGTGTCTCCATGCCCCCAGCATCGAGCATTAACTGCTCCGACCCATTTAAAGGCTGGAGGACCCCTAGAAGCGGCACTCCGAGTGCTTCGGCGCTTAACGTCGGGGTTACCGCTGTGAAGCGGGCGTACTCTATCCGCGCAACTCGCATCAGCCCAAAAATGAATCCTACCGCAAGCCCCCCGAGGAGAAAGAAGAGCCGCTTCGGAGAAAACGGGGCAAGCGGCACAGCGGGATTCTCCAACACAGCGAGGTACGATAGATTCTCTCTGTCTCGCTCCATCGAAAGCACGATCGAGAGATGGCTCAGTTTCTTCAGCAAGTCGTTGTAGATATCCTGGACCGGGGCTTTAGAGCTCGGGGTTACGAAGGCTCCGACCTCATCGGCGTCGCGGGGGGCGCGCTTCCGCGCTCGATCGAGAGCTCCCTTGAGCTCTGCCTCCCGTCCTTTTAACCGAAACACCTCCGGGTGGTTCTCAGTGTAGCGCTTCCGCAGATTATTTATCTGTTCATCCAGCCGCTCAAGCTCACCCTCAAGATAATCGGGATGTAGGTTTCCACCCCCACCGCTCAGCTCCCGCAACGCCCGGCTTAAAAATTTCACCTGCGCAGCGATAGCGTCCCGCGCGCGCATCAACGCGGTGTACCGCTCCGCAACAAGGGTTCGGGTTATCTGCGCAACGATCCGCTCGACCATATGAGCGGCGTCGCGACCGCTGTTGGCGAGCGCCGATATCTGAAACGTAGTGGGGTTAAGGGCAAAATACTCGATCGTCTTTAAAAACTCCCCCCGCTCCTCGGTGCGCTCCGGCGAACCGGTCGGATACTTGAAAACCTTATAGGTGTCCCCTAATTCGTCGAGGAATTGATCGTCGAGGGCAAGCCGCAAGAGCGATTGACGCTGTGCGGAGAGCTCTCCGGGATCGGTAACCTCCGGCACCAGATCACTCACCAGCGGATTGCGAAAATAACTCGACTGGATGTTTAAAACTGCCTTCGCCTTGTAGCGTGGCGTGATAAGACCTGAGAGCAACCATCCTGCGAGCCCCGCGATTAACACCGGAGAGAGGATTCTCCCGAGATGTCGTCGGAGAAAAAGCAACCCATCTTGAACGGTCACAACTTTCTCAGCCATCGCTCCTCCCTCCGTTGTAGATCGCTCCGAGGAGCTCCACCCGACTCTCACTTAAAATCCGCCGTAACGGGTCAAGGCTGCCGTCCACAGCCGAACGGGGCGAGGTCACAACAAGCGCCGCTTCGGTCTGCCGCGCCACGATGATCGGATCGAGGGTCTCAGTGTTCGAACTCTCCAGCGCGCAGGTATCGACGATCACGAGATCATAATCGCTTGATACCCGGTGAAGGAAATCTCCGATACCAAAATCGATCCCCGGCACCCCGAAAGCACCCTCCTCTCGACTCACTTCATCTTCTTCAAGCGCGCGCGACGTCACGATCTCGATAAGGTTCTCCCGCCCCCCGGCGTTTACAGACTCGCGCAGGAGCTCCCCCACATACAGCGCCCCGGTCGAACCTTGGACGATCGTATCGAGGATCAACACCCTCCGACGTAAAAACGTCGCGTAAGCGAGCGCCAATACCGCGGCGAAGAACGTCTTTCCCTCCCCTGGATAGCGACTCAAAATTGCAAGGCTTCTAAAATCCCGCTCGTGTTGACGCGCGACGACCTCACTCAAAAGCCGCTTAAACTGCGGGTCTTTGATGTATTCGATAAGGGGGGAGCGCTCTCGCCCCCCCGCCGCGCTGATCTCCGTGACCATCGAAGCCTCCTTACACCACCACAAAGAGGAGAACCACGGTGGCTATTGAGGTCAGGATACTCATAAAGCCCCCGATTACCCGGCTCCGTTTCTCGAGGGGGCTCGGATTATCGGCCTGCACGATCACGGTATCTCCCGACTCAAGCGTCGGAAGCTCGGTCGGCTCATGTACCGTAAACGTTCTCGTACCAACCGAATCGCCGTTCATCCGAATGAGCGATATATTATCGAGATCGGCGCGATCGGTAGGTCCCCCCGCTTGAATGAGGTAGCGGTGGAAATCACCGTGCTCGTACGGATATTCACCCGGGCTTCTCACCTGCCCGAGAATATTTATATAGCGGCGCGCGACCTTCCCCTTGCCGTTCGTGGGGCCCCCTTCACTTTGAAAAAAAATCTTTTCGCCCCCTTGCCACACCGGAAGCCCCGTCAGACTTCCCGCGAAATAGTCGCGGAGTTTAAACGTTCCGCTCGCCGCTCCCTGTACAACCCGCACGTACTGCGCCTGAGCTTGCCGCTCCGGGGTCTGCTGAAGCCCCCCGGCACCAGCGATGATCTCATCGAGAGAGCTCTCGCTTTTCACGAGAACGGGCCCTGGTTTTGTCACGAGCCCCTGCACATCGACGAAATAGCTCCGTTTCTTTATCGCCACGCTGAAATTCGGCGACCGAATATAAGGGCGATACGCCCGATCGAGCTCGGTGGCGAGCGCCTCGGTCGAGATCCCATGAGCATCGACCTGCACCTTATACGGCATCTTCAGGGCGCCATCAGCTTCGACCCGGTAGATGCCGCCCACTGAGCGATCCGCGGGGCAGGTTATTTCAAGCTCGAATCCGGGAGCTATCTCCCCCTCCCCCCGCACCCGCCACGCGGGCCGCGCCGGCGGGGCCTCGCTCTCAATCGGAGCTTTAACATCGGTAGCTGCGCGGGTTGCCCACACCCAATCGCGGGGCTTGCTCGCACACCCCGACAGAACAACAACGCCGATAACTCCCGCTGCGACACGCTCGAACCACATTTTTTTCATCTTTCAGATCCTCGCCGTAATTTCGCTGGAGCTCGCTCTCCAACGTGAGCGTGGATGAAATAGCAAAGCTCGGTCCCCGTATATGACTCACCTCATAGATCTGCCCTCATCGGAGGCATAGAAATAAGCCGTTCACCACCACGGCGGCGCGCCGTCTTTCCCAGGAAATTTCGATGTTTCAAAGAAACAGCTTACACAGCGAGCACCTCTATCCCCTCCGCCCGTTCATCCTCATCGATACCAAAATCGTCGGGGGTCCGGGCAAAGGCCTCTTTCAATTTCTCCGCTGTGCGCGGCACGCGGCGCCGCACGGTTTCGAGCCGACCGTTGCCCATTTTTGCTACTCCGATGAGCCCACCGAGTTCGAGCTTCGCGCGGAGGCGGAGGGGGTGCCGCTTCTCAGCTTACCGGCACGTTCCCCGATCGACCGAGAGGCGCTCGCTCTCGCCGCTGCAACGATGCGCGCCCGGGGATGCAACGCAATTCAATCCCACGGATACAAAAGCCATCTCTACGCAGCTTTTTTAAAAAATCTGATCGCTGTCCCCTGGGTCGCTTTTGCTCACGGGTGGACCGCGGAGAACGCCAAGGTGCGGCTCTATCACTCCCTCGATCGACTCCTTCTCCCCCGCGCTGATGCGGTCGTCGCGGTCTCTCAAACGCTCTACACCACGATCAGGGCGTGGCGCGGATCGGGTTCACCGACGGTGCTGATAGAAAACGGGGTCGATGCTCCGCCGAAAGCCGAGGCGGCAGTACGCGCTGAGATACGGAACGCGATCGGAGTTACTCCGAACGATATCGTCGTCGGTGCGTTCGGTCGCCTCAGCGCGGAGAAGGGACATCGTTTTCTCCTTGAGGCCTTTAACGCTGTCGCTCAGGACGAACGAAACCTATCGCTCCTGATCATCGGCAGCGGCCCTGAACGTCGCATCCTGGAGGAGTTGAAGCACAGGGGCCCCGCACCCGCGCGGATTACCTTCCTCCCCCATACATCCGACATCGGGCGTTACTTTGAGGCGATCGATCTCCTCGCACTGCCCTCCCTCTCCGAGGGGCTCCCGAACGTTCTTCTTGAGGCGATGTCTCACAGCCTGCCGGTCATTGCAACCGCCGTGGGCGCTGTGCCCACCGTTTTGAAGAGCGGGTGTAACGGACTCGTCGTCCCCCCCCACGATCCTGGGCGACTCGGAGAGGCGCTTCGGCAGCTAAGCCGTGACGGCTCGCTACGAACGAAACTCGGTGCCGCCGGAAAATCGTCGCTCTACCCCCGTTTCTCCCCGATCGAACGCGCCCGGGCGATCCTATTTCTCTATCGCGCCCTCGTATCGCCCCGTCGCTTCGACTACCCCCAAGCGGCCGCCGCTCATCTCTAGGACCCTCTATGTTTCAGCCCAGCTCGGTGCGTGGATTAGACCGCCCCCCCTTAAAGCTCATCTCCTCTCGGGAACGTGATGTCATCGAGACCACCGGAGGTTCGATCTCTACCCACGTCGTTGAGGATCTCCCCGGCCTGCAGAAGCTCGAGGGGGGATGGAAAGCGCTCTTTAAAACAGCTGTAGGAGCCTCATTTCCGCTCAACTTCGCTTGGACCCGGGAGTGGTGGCGTTACTTCGGAACACCCCGGAAAAAACTGGCGATCATCACGGTGTATCGGGGAGAGGAGCTCATCGGGGTACTCCCCCTTTACCGCGAGCAACGCTCACGGAAACGGGAAGAACTCTCATTTATCTCACTGAGTGCGACGTCCGAGGATTCGTTCTATCCCGAATACACCGAAGTTCTCACAGCACCAGGCATGGAGGAGATCGTTGCTGGAGAGGTCGAAGCAACTCTCCGGGAGCTCGCCCGTATACCCCCAATCCAATTCGGTCTATGCCGCTCCCCGGGAATCCTTCTCAATCGTATCGCTCCCCAGCTCAAAGCACCGGGGCGATTCATCCTCACCAGCCAGCATGCAGCCCCGGTCGCCGATCTTACCGGGGGATTCGAGCGCTACCTCGAGCGGCTCTCCGCGAACACCCGTCAACAGATGCGTCGTCTCTTGCGCTCGTTTCACGGCACCAAGGAAACCAGGTTCGAGCTCGCTCAAAATCCGATGAGCCGCGCTGAGTTTTTGAAAGAGCTCATCTCACTCCATCAAGCGCGATGGCGTCAGGTGGGAGAGCCCGGGGCGTTTTCGACCCCGGAGCGGATCGCTTTTCACTGCGCCGTGGTGGCTCGACTCGGCGAAGAGGCGGTGCTGACCCGGCTCTCCGCTGGAGGGAGGAGCGTCACCCTTCTCTACGGCTTTCAATTCGGTTCACGATTCGAATTTTATCAGTCGGGTAACGACCCGGGAAACGGCGCTATCAAACGATCCGGGATCGTTGCCCATCTCCTCACGATGCAGGCGCTCGCCGAGCGGGGGATCGAAACATACGATTTTCTTGAGGGCGCGGCCCCCTATAAACTCCAGCTCTCAACCGGCGCCCTCCCTTTGGCTGCGCTCTCGGTCAGCCCCGTTACGGCGGCTCTCGTTCTAAAGCGCTCGTGGGGAGTCGTTAAAAAGCTTATTCCCCCCCGTTTCTTGCCACCCTCCGCCGGTTAGCGTAGATTTCCGGCGTATGGATTCGAAAGGACTCGTGAAACTAGCCCTAAGCGGGCTGATGCTGTGGCTCGTTTTGCGGGTCGTAGACCTTGAGGCGCTAAAAGCCACCCTGCTTTCGATCCCCCCGCTCGTCGCTGTGGGGGCGATCCTTGGATTTTCACTGACCCAATCGATCAACTGTCTTAAATGGTGGCTTATCCTACGGGCCGGGGGAATCGTCGTACCGTACCGCTCAGCGCTTCGTGCCGTGTTCGTCGGGATGTTCGCTAACTGTTTCGGGTTTGGCACCCTCGGCGGTGATATGCTCCGTGGGGTTCTTATCTCCCAAGGATTACCGAAAAAGACCGAAGCGGTCGCTTCGGTGTTCGCCGACAGAGCATTGGGGCTCGCCGTGCTCTCCCTTATCGGCGTGATCGCTACCGCCTTTATCGGGGGGCACCATATGGAGCCGATCTTCGTCTATACGTTATGCGGCGTGGCTTCGTGCATATTTCTCGGGTGGTTTTTAGGCCCCCTCCTCGTTCTAAAGCTCGTTCCGAAAGGGAACCGTTTTCGCGAAAAAGTTGAGCAGCTCACCGCGGTGCTCCCCAAGAATCCCGCAACTCTTCTCCTTGTGTGTGGGGTCTCCGCGATATTTCACCTCTCTCAGATAACGCTTCACTGGCTCATCGCGTGGGGACTCGGCATCTCCGCTGCGTTCGCCTCGTTCCTCGTGACCGTTCCGTTCATCAATATTCTAAGCACCCTTCCTCTAAGTTGGAACGGCGTGGGCGTTCGGGAAAACGCATATCTCTTTTTTCTCTCTCCCGAGGTGCTCTCGAAGGAGCAAGTGATCGCATTCGGTGCGTTGTGGCTCCTCGCTATTACCGGCTCGAGCCTTATCGGAGGTCTTATCGCGGTGTGGTCCGGGGATCTTAAATTCATGCGCCGCAAGGGTTCGCTGAGCGCGGAGAATCTCCCGTGACAACTCGAACCGCTCTCGCGGCTGACGTAGATGGGGCGCTCTGCCTCGCCGCGAAGATGATCGGGTTTCGCTCGTTGAGCGGTCGAGAGGACGGTATCGTATCGTTCCTCCACAGCGAGTTCGAGAGACGTACGTGGAATCCCCAGCTCCTGCCCGTTGAGGGCACCCGCAGTAACCTCTTCGTGCAATTCGGGGTGCCGAAGATCGTTTTTACAACTCACGTCGATGTTGTTCCGGGCCCGGAGGGTCTCTTCTCTCCCCGCTTCGAGGAGGATCGACTTTACGGGCGGGGCGCGGTCGATGCGAAAGGGATCGCCGCGACGATGGTAGTCGTCTGTGAGCAGCTTCTTAAGAGCGGGGCTACCGATTTCGGCCTTCTCCTCGTTGTGGGAGAGGAGCTCGATGGGATCGGTGCACGCGCCGCGGCGAGGGCGCTCCTCGGCCGGGGCATCCGCTATATTATCAACGGTGAGCCGACCGAGGGAGCGGCAGCACGTGCGCACAAGGGGGGGCTCGGATTTAAAGCGACCTATAACGGTAAGGCGAGCCACTCCGGGTATCCCGAGGCGGGACTCGATGCCAATCAACTTGCGATCGAGGGAGCAACACGACTCCTTGGGGCGGATTACGGAGAGGATCCCGTGCTTGGTCCAGCGACCCTCAGTCTCGGTCGAATCTCAGGCGGAGTAGCGGGAAATATTATCTCCCCCGAGGCGACTATCGAGGGGCTCGTGCGCACCGTGACCCCGCACAGCGCAGTGATTCAGACGATAAAAGAGGCTGCCTCACCGGGGACGGTCGAGGTCACGTACGACGTCCCACCGATGAGCCTCCTTGAGATCCCGGGGCTCCCCTCCGCCGTAGTCGCCTACTGTTGTGACATTCAGTTTTTTGCTCCACTCGGTGCGGAGGCGGTACTCTACGGCCCCGGCTCGATCCTCCGCGCTCATACCGACACCGAATTTATCTCACGGAGCGAGATCGAGGGGGCGCTCTCCGGCTACCGACACATATTTGAGACGTTGCGCGCGCGGCTCTAAGTTCACAGTGTAAACCCGCTGGCGAGGAGCCACGTGGTGCACCGTCGCGGCAAATCGGCTCCAAAAGAGCGCCGGCAAGCCCCGCTTTAGAAGTCTTGCTCCGTTTATTTTACTCACAGAAACAAAGACTTACCCGCCCCAGAGACGAATCCTCATAAAAATCTAACATCCCCCCATCGTCGCTACATATCACTTGAAAGTGGGTGAAGGGGCGGCTTGGGGGTCCGCACCGTTTTTTGAAGGGTTGTTATGGGTTTCCCGCATCGAGTTCTTTCGGCGCAGATTTCATTCAAATATTCAGTTCTCCTCCGGCTAATAACCGTACCGCTCCTCGTCGTCGCAGCCTTCTCCTCCCCCGCATTCGGTGTGAGCCCCGAGGTCGAAACGGATCCCGCGGTGACGGAGTGTCGAGGAAAGAAGTGCGAGCCGCCAACCGAGTTCTCACTCGGAAACAAGACCTCTCAATGGCGTTGCGGTCACGAGGATTGCGGCGACGGTACCCGCTGTAGAATAAAGGTCGCGCGGGCAGGAGAAGCGGGTGCAGTAAAGACAACTAATCCCGAGAAGCCCTATATCAAATGCGCCTGCGTCTATGAAAACGGAGCTGATGGACCGGTGGTGGGAGAGACCTCCGAATCGGCACCACAGTGAAGTGAAGCCCTGAAATTACTACAGCAGCACATCCTTATACACCTCGCGATTATCGAGGCACTTCCCCGCTCCGTCGACAACCGCCGCGAGCGGATCGTCTGCGACCCGCGCTTTAATCCCGAGCTCCTCGGTGATGTGACGGTCGAGCCCCTTTAAAAGGGCGCCGCCCCCCGCCAGGGAAAGCCCCGCAGAGATAATATCACCCGAGAGCTCCGGTGGGGTGTTCTCCAGCGCCTGACGGATCGCCGCGGTGACCGTTCCCACCACCTCGGCGAGCGCCTCACGGATCTCTTTCCCTGAAATGGCGAGCGATGTCGGCGAGCCACTTGTTAGACTCCGCCCCCGCACCTCCATCTCCTGATTATCGTAATCGGGGTGCGCGCTTCCGAGGGTCTTCTTAATAAGCTCCGCGGTGGCCTCACCGATCAGGAGATGGTGACGTCGGCGCATATGGTTAATGATCGCCTCGTCCATCGTGTCGCCGCCGAGCCGCACCGAAACCGAATAAACGATGTCTTTCAGACTTATCACCGCGATATCGGTAGTCCCCCCTCCGATATCCACGATAAGGCTCGCGGTTGCCTCGGTTACGGGCAGATTGCACCCGATCGCGGCCGCCATCGCTTCATCGATGAGCTTGACCTCGCGCGCCTCGCTCTCGATCGAATCTCGAATTGCACGTTTCTCAACCTCAGTGATCCCGCTCGGGACACCGACGATCACCCGGGGCTTAAAAAAGGAGCGAGATCTCTTCCGCGCCTTCGCCATGAAATGAGAGAGCATCATCCCTGCGACCTCGAAGTCGGCGATGACCCCGGTGCGTACCGGACGGATGACCTTAACCCCCTCCGGGGTGCGCCCAAGCATGGTCTTTGCTTCAGCGCCGTAAGCGACCGCCTCTTTCCGTTGGCCATCGACCCGAAGTGCAACGATCGAGGGTTCGTTAAGTACGATCCCCCTTCCCTGCTCGTAGATCAGGGTGTTGGCGGTGCCGAGATCGATCGCCAAGTCGCGCGCTACAAGACGATACATTTTATCGCGAAACATCGCTGAGGTAACCATCGAAGCCCCTGCCAACAGATCAAAAAAATCGTGCCCCCGAGGGTAAGTGTAACCGTCTAGAAACGCAAGGGAATGCGCCGCAAAAAGAGCCCCCAAGAGGGCTCGCCCGGGTGGGTTAAAAACTGCTATAACCCCACGAGGTCGCTTCGCGAATTTTAAAGGTATTTTTATGACTGAGATTAAGACGGTTGGGGTCGTTGGTGCTGGTCAGATGGGTGCTGGTATCGCCCAGGTATGCGCTCAAGCGGGGATGAACGCGATCCTCTGGGACGCAAATCCCGCGGCTCTCGAGAAGGGTTTAAAAGGAATCAAAGCCCAGCTCGCTAAGGCGGTCGAAAAGGGAAAGATCACCGCCGATCAAGCGCAGGCGACCGAGAGTCGGCTTTGCACGTGCAAAAGCGCAGCCGATTTTAAGAACTGCGATCTCGTCATCGAGGCGATCGTCGAGAACTTCGATATTAAAGCGAAGGTGTTAGCTGAGATCGATGCAGTTCTTCCCGCTCACGCCCTTCTCTGCTCAAATACCTCATCGATCTCGATCACCCGACTTGCGACGACGACGAAGCGGGCGGATAAAGTGATGGGGGTTCACTTTATGAACCCGGTGCCGGTCATGCAGCTTGTGGAGCTCATCAAAGGGCTGCAGACGAGCGACGAAACCTACACCTCGATCCGCTCGTTCGTGGAGAAGATCGGCAAAACGGCGGTGCTCGGGATCGATAGCCCCGGGTTCATCGTCAACCGGATCCTCTGCCCGATGATCAACGAGGCGATCTTCCTCCTGCAAGAGGGGGTGAAGCCCGAGGATATCGATAACGCGATGAAGCTCGGCACCAATCAGCCGATGGGGCCCCTTACCCTCGCTGACTTTGTAGGTCTCGATACCCTGCTTTTCATCCTCCAGATCCTCCACCGGGAGCTCGGCGAAGATAAATATCGCCCCTGCCCTCTCCTCATTAAATATGTGGAGGCTGGGTGGTACGGACGGAAGACCGGGCGCGGCTTCTACGACTATTCGGCGAAGTAACACCGCTCTATCTCGCCACGAAGTCGCTGAGACTTCGTGGCGACGGGACTTCGTGGTGACGGAACGGGGCTCGTACAACTATTCTGCGAAGCTCTTACCTATCCCGCGGCGAACAACCTCCAAGTATCTGAGACTTGGCCGGGTTACCTCCGGGTCTCTGAGACTTCGGGCAGGCGCGTACAAGTCTCTGAGACTTGGTGGGGCGCAGTATTAGTATACATACGCTAACAGGCTAGATTTACGAACGAAATCGGCGACACGCATCTTCGACGACTTCTTTGGGCAGGCACTTTTGAATCGAAATCCCACATATCGTAAGGTAACACACCGAATTTCAATATGGTGTTTTTAGGTATAAAATCTTCGCTTCGATGCACGACCTTCGACACAAGATAGCCGCGGTGGCGCTTACTGTAAGCAGCGCATTTCTGAACGCCGGGTGCTCGAAGGAGAAGGAGGGGGTCTCCCCTGAGGCCCAGGACGGGCGATCTGCCGGTATTGTCCCCCAAACGGGTAAGGCGTGGAGCTTCGATGAGTGCCTCGCCTTTGTTCTCGAGAAGGAGGGCGGTCTCTCGACCAACCGCGCCGACCGGGGGAATAAAAATGGGGGGAGCACGATGCGGGGGGTCACCCAAGAGACCTACAACATCTATCGAAAGAGCCACGGGCAAAACCCGCGCAACGTCTCCGGCATCTCTCCTGCAGAGGTCCGGGGAGTCTATAAAGAGCTCTTTTGGGATAAAGTCCGGTGCGATCAGATGCCCGACACAGAGTTGAAGCTCCTCATGTTCGATGCCTCGGTAAACCACGGGACGGGGGGGGCGGTAAAACTCCTCCAGCGGGCACTCGGGGGACTAAAGCCTGATGGTGCCCTCGGCCCAAAAACGCAAGCTGCACTCGCCGCGGTAACTGACTTCGAACTTCTCAAAACGCGTCTTCTCGAGGCACGGCTCGCGCTTTATACCCAAGTAATTGCGAACGACCCGTCTCAAGAGCAATTCAGGAAAGGTTGGATGAACCGGGTTGATGCGCTGCGACGTATGATCGCAGAGCCCCTCGTTGGAGCAGCTCCCCCTGCTTCGATCCCAGCGCTCGACGCCTCCAACCTCCCCCCCTCCGAGGCTCGCACCTATACGGTAGAAAAAGGCGATTCGCTTTGGGGAATCGTCAAGCGAGAGCTTCACGACGTGCGGCGAGTTGCAGAGGTCGCAGCCCTTAACGGCCTTGATCCGGAAAATCCAGCACTTGAGGTCGGACAAAAGCTCGTTATCCCGACGCGCTGATTTGGACGCGCTTAAGGCCCGTCACCGGTACCCCCACCGACTAATCGTGCCTCAAAATACAATCCCGATTTCTTCAATTCTCCAAACGCTCTGGAGCGTTCATGTCATAACCACCGGATCGCCGTCCGATTTACTTGCTCAGCTGAACGCTTGATAATACAGCGACGTTCTTTCCCAATCTCATCTCGGGTAGCGGAATCTGTTGAAGCTTTCGGTTTTCATCGAAAGCCCTTTGGTCGGGTGATGCTCACCTGAGCAACGGGCTTTCGAAATCCCTTTTTCACGGAGGAAAGATGTTCGTCATCGAAGGATTGCTGCGGCTCTGTTTCGCGGTGTTCGTCTTCAACCCGGTTGGCTGGCTCTGTATCGCGGTCGCGTTCTGGTTCAATACCGAGAGTTCGATCGAATACAGCGCGGCCTTGTGCGGTGCAGCGACAACGGCGTACGGAATGTGGTCACTTGTGGGAAGCCGCACGGTGAATGTGGTCTGGCTCGTTCCCCCCGCCATCGCTCTCTTGAGCTGCTCTGGGATCAGTGTGGTTGTGCTGAACGGTATCTTCTTGACCGTTGGTGCAAACGCTCTATTCCAGCTCGCTCGGAGGGAGAGATGGTTTCGGCGCTCGTCCGATCTCACCGAACCTCGCTGGTGATCCGTGGGCGGGGGCGTGGCAAAAACCACTCCCCCGCCGCACACATTCTCCGACGATGAACTCCAGGTTTTGCTCTCGATTCCGCCCCGACCCTTCCTAACGATATTCCGCGAAAACCCCGTCCTTCGTCGTCATAATAACCGCCGCATCCTCAACCAGCGCTCGGCCTCGACTCGGCAGCGTATGCTCACCGGTGACCCCGTTGTAAGAGAACACAGCACCCGAGTCCGCAAAATCGATCCCTCTGCTCAGCGCCTCACCTAAAAACATAAGCGCATCGTACCCTTGAGGAGCGTATACCTTTGGCTCACGCCCGTATTTCGCCCGATACCGGTCGGAGAATGCAGGATCGCGAAGCCGCGGATAGATCCCGTACGCACGTCGGTACCGCTCCCGGTCGTTTCCGAGGAGGAACGCCTGATCGAGGTGCTGAGTGGTGAGAAACCTCGGTGTCGCGCGAAGCTTCTGCAGCTCTGCCAAAAAGAGATCGGTGCCCCCTGCATCGAGTACACAGAAGACGAGGTCAGGACGCACCTCAGCGATCTTTAGCGCTCCGATCTTCACACTGCCGAGGTAGGCATTATCATAGGTAAACTCAAACTTCACCCCGATCGATATCCCGAGCTCTGCGGCGACCCCCTCGAACATCTCTGCTTGGACGGTGCCGAACGGAAGCGCCGGGTACACAAGCCCTAACGTCTTTACCCCCTCTTTCTTTAGAAACTCGCTTACCGCTCCCCGTGCGGCGCGGAGCGAAAGTCCGTTCGAATAGACCCACCGATTTTTCTGGGCCGATGGGCTTAACACCTCCACCGGATTCGACGGGGTAATGAAGGGAACCTTACTTCGCTCCGCGAGAGGATACGCGGTCTCGGCAAGGTAGTCCCACGTACCGCCGATGATCGCGCGCACGGCATCGACGTGGGTGAGCTTCTGAAACGCCGCGGCTGCCTTCGCGGCACTCGTTTCGTCATTCTCGACGATGAATTTTACCGGGACACCCCGTTTTTTAAGCTCGTCCACCGCGAGCTCTGCCCCCTCGACCCAATTCTTTCCCTGCTCACCCGCCGGACCTGTCAAGCTTGCGATCGCACCGATGCGAATAGTCCCAGCGGGATCGTTCCGCTGGTCGCACCCGCTGAGAGCGATCCCAAGAATCACGCCGACAGCGAGGAGACGGGAGTGAGGAGTCACCTTACAGCGCCTCTTTTCTCAACTCCTCTCGCAGCGCACGGAGAATCGCTACGTTATCGGAGTGCCCGGTCATCCGCGCCGTGAACTTCCCTTGGATACTTCGTCCCAGCAGATAGAGGTCACCGATCGCATCGAGTATCTTATGGCGCACCGGCTCGTCGGGGAAACGCATTGAGTCGTTAATCGCCCCCTCATCCCCGATAAGCACGAAGTTGTCGAACCGTCCCCCGAGCGCTAGCCCCTGTTTCTGGAGCGCGCCGATGTCACGCACAAAACCGAACGTCCGGGCCGGCGCGATCTCGGACTTGTAGGAGCCAACATCGGAGAGCGTGAAGGTCATCTGCTGTTTTCCGACCGGCTCCGGATAATCGAGCTGATACTCAACGATGAACTCATCAGCCGGCTCGACCTCGATAACTTCACGTCCCTGCCCCACCCGAATCTTATTTTTCACCCGGATGTCGTACCAAGCGCCCTCTTGCTCCTCAGTGCCGACCTGATCAAAAAGTGCACAGAAATCTCGCGCGGACCCGTCCAAAACCGGAACCTCGCCGTTACACTTGATGAGCAGATTCGAGATCCCGTAGGCATGGAGCGCCGACATCACATGCTCGATCGTGCCCGCTTGGGTTGCCCCGAGCTTCACCGTCGTCGCGTAGCCGGTCGACCCTACATAGTCGACGTGCGCCGGTACCGCGGTTGGATTTGAAACCCCAACAAAGTGAATCCCACTGTTGGGTGCGAGCGGCTCAAGGATAAGTCCGCTCTTTTTCCCTGAGTGGAGCCCTTGACCGTAGAGGAGCGCGCTCCGGGCGAGGGTCTTTTGCGGGCGCATTCGACCCCGCGCAGATTGATTCGAGAAGACGAGCGGCTCGATCGTCGCGCTCTCCCACCCCGGCTTAAACCCGAGCTCGTCTTGCTCCGCTCGGGGGTCTAACAGGAGATCGACCGCTTTTGAAATATCCTCGGAGAGCCCCAGAGCACGCTTCACCGCATCGAGGGTCACATTTAAGTCGAGCGGCTTCTCGATAAAATCAGCCGCTCCGAGCCGGGTCGCCGTGATCGCGGTCGCGATAGTGGCGTGGCCGCTTATCATAATGACCGGCACTTCGGCATACACATCTTTGATTCGCTTTAAGATCGCGATCCCATCGGGTCCCGGCATCCAGATATCGAGAAGCACGAGCGCCGGGGTCGATTCCGCCATCATTTTGAGGGCTTTCTCCCCATCCTCAGCGAGCACGACGCCGAATCCCTCATCTTTGAGGATGCCTTCGAGCGAACGGCGAATCGCGGTCTCATCGTCGACAACGAGGATTGGAGCCGTGGGGAGCTTCTCTTTAAGGCGTCCGGTCATCGCTACATCTCCTCAGGAATCTGGACAAAATTGCGGACGAAGCTCGCGCCGCTCGAGAATATCGTCGAATCGCGCTCTGCACCGACGCTGGCGATAGTCACCGGAGCACCGATGATCTCACCTATCGTGGTCAGATAAAACCGCACTTCAGCGGGGAGATGGTGCCATTTTTTCACCCCGAGAAAATCGCTGTCCCATCCATCAAACTCGATGTAGTGCGGCACAATTCGGTCAACCTCACCCGCGATCGAGGGGACGTCCTCGACCTCTTTACCATCGAGGAGATACTTCACACACACCTTTATCTTTTGAAAACCGGACAGCACATCGAGCTTGGTAATCGCCACCGAGTCGATTCCGTTCAGACGCACCGCCCGACGCATCGCCACCGCATCGAACCAGCCGCACGCCCGGGGACGCCCGGTAACGGTGCCATACTCGCCTCCCTTCTCCCGGACCTGATGCGCGGTGGGCTCATCCATGATCGTTGGAAACGGACCACTCCCCACCCGCGTACAGTACGCTTTGGCGACACCAAGAACATGGTCGAGGTACTTCGCCCCGACGCCGCACCCGGTGGTCGCTGCCCCGGCAAGGGTGTGGCTTGAGGTCACAAACGGCACCGTCCCGTGAGTTTGGTCGAGCAGTGTTCCTTGAGCGCCCTCAAAAACAACCTTCGATCCACCCCGGAGGGCGTCATCCAGGATGAGGCTCACGTTTCCGATAAACGGCTTTAACTCCCGAACAGCGAGCTCTACGCTCTCCCATATCGAGCTGAAATCAACTTTTTCGGCTCCGAGAACCTTGGTCAGATAATCGTTCTTATGCGCGACGAGCTCGCTGAGTCGGACCTTCAGATCCTCAAGCACCAACAGATCCGCGAAGCGCACGCCGCACCGTGCAGCGCGGTCCTCGTACGCCGGACCTATCCCTCGTCCGGTCGTGCCGATCTTATTCTTGCCCGCGCGGACCTCCCGAGCATGATCAAGCGCGATATGATACGGCAAGATAAGATGGGCATCGCGGTCGATGACGAGCCGCTCCGGTGTCACCGGGACACCTGCGTTTCGCAGGTTCTTTATCTCATTCCACAGTGCGTTCGGATCCACCACAACTCCAGCGCCGATAACGCACCGGGTCTGATCGCGCAGGATCCCTGAGGGCACAAGTTGCAGCTTGGTCTTTACACCGTCCACTACTAAGGTATGACCAGCGTTGTTGCCCCCCTGAAAACGCGCAACAAAGTCCGCTCCCGAGGTGAGATAATCAACGAGCTTCCCCTTTCCTTCATCGCCCCACTGGGCGCCGATTACAACTAAAGCCGGCATAGGTTACTCCCCCTCCGTTTCACTTCCCCGATCGTGTTTCCCCGGGACCGATACGTTCACCCCGATTCGCCACCCCGTTCCGTCCCAGCGGAGCAATCCTGCGGGTTGGCCCCCTTGAGCGGCGTACAACGCCCTTTCCTGACCCACTCTCGGCTCCGGTATCCGGGCGAGCGCCCGCAGATCACCGTTCCACACCCCGAGCGCCCCGGGTAACGGGAGCTCGATGCGGGGGGTGTCGGGGAAAAGGTCGAACCACGGGAGTATAGCAGTGGTCAGCTCTCCGTCCAACCGCGTTCCCTGGGCCACAGAAAACGGCCAGGAGGCCTCACGGCGGAGCGATTTTAGAGCCCCTCCGCATCCCAGCGCCGCGCCGATATCGCGCGCCAGCGACCGAATATAGGTCCCTTTCGAGCACTCACACCGAAAGTCGAAGGTGTCTCCTTGGAAATTCGAGAGGGTAAGGCTGTAAATCGTTACCGGCCGGGGCTTGAGCGCGACCTCCTCCCCTCGCCGAACAAGAGCGTACGCCCGCTCTCCGCCAACCTTGAGGGCGGAGACCTGGGGGGGGAGCTGCAGAATCTCCCCCCTCAAGCGGGGCAGAACGGCCTCAAGCTGCTCCTCCCTGACCCGAACCTCCGCCCGCGTCAGGACCTCGCCCGCGAGGTCATCGGTCGTTGTGGTCACCCCGAGGGCGACCGTTCCTGAGTAGATTTTTCGCCCCTCCTCGGCGTGTGCAGCGAGTCTGGTCGCCCGCCCAAGGAGACAGACAAGCAGCCCCGAGGCTCCCGGATCGAGGGTGCCGGCATGACCGATCTTCTCGCACCCGAGAAGCCACTTTACCTTGCCAACGACCTGCGCCGAGCTCATATCGAGCGGCTTATCGATAAGTAAGATCCCGTCGATCGCTCGCTTTGGGCGCCTCGCCGACGCGGAATTCGGAAAACTATCGGTTATCGGTTTATCCACCGGAAAAAGCTCACGAGAGGTAAAAGCGGAACGATATGCCGCGCCCCTAGCGGACTACCCGGGTCAGAAGCTCCTCAAGCTTCGGCAGGAGAAGCCCGCGGAGTTCACTCATCTCGCGGCGCCACCTGAACGCCGCCGCCATTTTGTGACCACCACCACCGAAAAGCTGGGCAAGCTCCGAAACATCGAGCTCGGGTCGCTTCGACCTCAAGCTCACTCGCCACAGGTCGACATCCTGCTTAAATAGCACCGCGATCTCAACCCCAACGATATCGCGCCCCCGCTCCACTAAGGGGTCAGCGTCCTCAGGCAGCGCTTGGTGAGCTTTGTACATTGCTTGGGTCACTGTGATGAGACTGACCTTTCCGTCCGCCGCGAGCTCCATCTTTCCCACCGCCTCAGCGTGGAGCTTTACGAGCGCCAAACTATCGCTTCCGTAAAGCGCCTGACTCACCTTCGCCGGTGCCGCCCCCGCACGCACGAGCGCCTCCGCTGTTCCCAGCGTCTTCGCCGAAGTTGACGCGTAGCGGAACGAACCGGTGTCAGCAGAAATTCCCGCAAAAAGGCAGAGCGCCATCTCGGGGGAGATCTTCACCCCCAACTCAGAGAGAAGGTCAAATACGACCTCTGCGGTCGAACTCGCCGAGTCGACCACGTGGTTGAGATGTCCGAAGAGATCGTTCGATGCGTGGTGATCGATGTTGATAATCCGCGGAAACGCCACAATCACGTCCTTGAGCGTTTCACCGACCCGCTTCCTGTCCCCACAGTCGCAGGTAATCAGGAGATCCCACGCCCCAGCCGGAAACTGAGCGACGACCTCGGAGACGATCGGGATAAACGCATAACGGGGAAGCGCGCCGTTCTCGTTGACGCAGACAACTTTTTTACCGAGCGCGCGCAATCCCAAGACGAGACCACAGCTCGAACCGTAGGCATCGGCATCGGGATTGTAGTGACTTAAGACGACGATTGATGAAGCGGCATGAATCGCCTCGGCGAGGACTGAGAGGGGTTCACCTCGAAACGTCATAGCCGACTCCCTATGAACTCCGACGACACCACGTTATTCCGGGGATTCATCCCCTTCGACCGTCTCTCCTCGAGCCTCACCCTCCGCACGAATCCGCGCGAAAAGCCGATCGATCGAATCGGAGGTGTCGAAGGTGTCGTCGTAATAAAATTTGAGCTCGGGGACGAAACGGATCCCCAGCTCGGCGGCGATCGACCGCCGAAAAAGCCCCGCCGCGCTTTCGAACGCCTCCGCGACCTCGGCGCGCCGCCCCTCGTCCCCACCGGCCATCCAGTACACCTTCGCGTGTCTGAGATCAGGACTCACCACCGCCGAAGTGATCGTGACGAGAGAGAGGCGCGGATCAGCCACCCGTTGAAGCTGTATCGCTATCGAGTTACGGATCTGCTCCGCGATCTTATGCACCCGACGCTGCTTCGCCATACGATCCTGCTTCCGAACTGCACCGCCCGCTACTCGAGGGTCGCAGCGATCTCTTTAATCTCGTAGACCTCGAAAACGTCGCCGACCTTCACATCGTTGTAGTTCTCGATACCGATACCGCATTCGTACCCGGCCTGAACTTCGCGCACATCGTCTTTGAATCGACGAAGACTCGACATCTTGCCCTCGTGAATGACCCGGCTGTCGCGGAGCAGCCGCACGTTGGCGCCTCGCTTCACCACACCCTCCACAACATACGAACCAGCAATCGCACCGATCTTCG
>JBJOHD010000101.1:0-11043 GCA_046047875.1 Pseudomonadota bacterium
CTAGTGGTTCGACCATTAAATTCTTTCACCTGCAAGGTAATAGAATTTATGCTCACCACTAGTCCTGAGTTAGTTTTTCACTCCGCGGGAGTGAAAAAACTTATTTGTCGAAGGACTAGTCTTTTGTCTGATTGAACCGCGGTGAATACACCCCACCTCAACGACACCCTCTCCAGCGAGTTTCTTCCGCTCTACCGCCCCTCTCGCTCCGGTGCGCTGGGCGCTTGGGTGATCTTCCTTGGTCTCGCGCTGGTGCTGCTCCTCCCCTCTCTGAGAGAAACCTCCACGACGATCCTGGGCGGGCGGGACGCGCATGAGACCCTTTGGATCTTTGAGTCGAACATTCGTGATTTTTTCTCACTCCCGTGGTTCTCGACCCGCGGCTCTTATCCGTGGATAGGAACGCTCGCCTGGGGAGACAATTTTCTCCTCCCAAGCCTCTGGGGTGCGCCACTCGTCGCTCTAGGTGCCTCAGTTCCACTCGCTTTTAACTTGATCCTCCTGCTCGCTTTTGCCCTGAACGGCTACTGCACCTTCCGGCTTATCTATCAGCTCACCGGGAGCTCACCGGCGAGCCTTTTGGGGGGGGTTGCGTTTCTTCTTCTCCCGACCCTCAATGCCCCCGGAGTCAACATCCCACTTAAATTCTCGTTTATTCTCCCCCTCGTCGTATCTTTCTCGCTCAGCATCGTCAGCCGGGGGGGGATCCGAACTGGTCTGTGGCTTGGCTGCTCGCTCGCCGCCGCTTTTCTTACCTCGATCGATCTTTGGATAGTCGGGGCTCTATCGGCGATTATCGTTATAAGCGGCGCAGCGACCCTCCATCCCTCTCGTGGCGCAGGTCGACCGCTCCGCCGCACTCTCGGCGGAGTGGTCCTTGGTCTTATACCCCTCATCCCGATCCTCGATTCATACGTTGAAGCTTCACGGCATCTCACTCCGAAATTCATGGTGGTGGGGCTCGGGGCTGCCGAGGCCCCCTTTTCAGGTATCGCACCCCGCTCAATCCTTGCTGGAGACTGCGCTGGGACCTCAGCTATCGACAACGCATTCTCGCTCGGACTACTCGTCTCGCTCGGTGCCATCGGAGCGCTCCTACGGTTAACCGACACGCGTCGCCTCTTGGTTCCTTTGGGCACCGCCATCGGGTCACTTGTCGGCGCCGGGCTCTTCCACCTCGGCAGCGCGGTGCCGGCGGCACACCTTGCACGGATCGCCCTGTGCCTCCTTACTCTTAGTGCGCTGTATTCCCTTCTTTTTCGCCTCGGTTCCCTTGAGCGAAAGCTCAATGTAGCTATCATCACGAATCGTGACCTCATCGCCCTCTTCTTTGCCCTCGCCGGGTTCTTCCTTCTCTATGGCTTCGGTTCGGTAGGAGGGATGTCTCCCAGCGACTCCCCGTCCTCGCTCTTTTCGCTTATCGCCGTCACCCTCAAGCCGTTCCCGATAGCGGCCCCCGCCGCCGGGTCTTTGATGGTTGGCCTCGCGGGGATCGTCCTCGCGGCCTTTACCCTCACCCGCACGCTGCGTCGCGCCGAGGTTAGAACGATACTCCCCCCCTTTCTTTTTCTTGCGCTGGCGTTCGAGCTTTACCCTGTCTGCGGCGTTCCGGTAACACCTCTCACCCCACGACGCACGACCGACAGCTTCATCGAAGGTCTTGAAAAAAACGGGGACGTATTTGTTGTTTTGCCGTTTCAGCGAGGCACTGAGCAGAATCGAAGATTCGGAGAGCTCCTCGCCCATTCCGATGTGCCGTTCATGAACGGCCCAGCCTCCGAACGCAGTCCGTTCTTCGAACGATTTCGGCGCGAGGTGGCCGATTTCCCATCGGCCCAGGCTCTTCGTGCCCTTACCGCGATCGTCGGGCTTCGGTTTGTTGTCGTCGATGAACCGCTCCTCCCCAACCCAGCAAAAGAGTCGCTGCTTCAGCGCGTAGATCGGTTTGGAGCGGATCTAAAATATCTCGAACGTGACGGAGAGGGTCGGCACCTCTTTGAGCTTATCGCTGAAACTCGATTGAAAGACGATACGGTCTTACTCGCACCCGCTCGCCCCGAGGGGGTATTGCGAGTCGAGCTCAAGGCGCTGTACGAGCCCGAAACACCCCACATCCCGATCGCTTTACGGTGGCAAAATGGGGATGCCCCCGTACTCCTCAGCGAGGTCGTCGTCACAGCAAACGGCGAATGGAGCGCCTTCAGCTTCCCCCTGCCCCGAGGCCTGCACACCACACAGCCGATCGCACTCTCGTTCTCAGTTCCGCCTGGAGCACGGATCTGGTTTCGTCGCACCGGATTTGCTCCCTATCGGTAGTTTCTGGTAATCGAGAGCATATGGAAAGTACGACGCTCGGAAGGACCTCGCTCTCGATTTCACGCCTGTGCCTCGGTACGTGGCAAGCATCGGGCTGGGTGACCTCGAACGACCAAGGATTCGATTACATCGTTCGTGCGGCGATCGATCACGGGGTGAATTTCATCGACACCGCACCGGCATATGGCGACGGGCACTCTGAGCGACTCCTCGGTAAAGCGATCGCCGGTCAGCGGGATAAGGTAATCCTCGCGACGAAGTTTCATCATACGTCGAGCCGACCGGATCAAATAGAGCGCGCGCTGACTCAGTCGCTCAAAAACCTCGGGTGCGACTACATCGATCTTTATCAACAGCACTGGCCCCCCCGAAATCCTCCCCTTGAGGAGACTATTGGGGCGCTGGAACGGCTCCGTGACAAGGGGCTCATTCGCGCGATCGGCGTATCTAATTGGATGGAGCCGGAGTGGGGGGAAATCGCCGCCCCCTCTCGCATCGATTCTCTTCAGCCGTGCTTCAGCATTCTCTGGCGCTCAATCGAACCTGCAGTTCTTCCGCTCATGCGGCGCCATAATATCGGAGTACTGGCGTATTCCCCGCTCGCTCAGGGTATCGTCACGGGGCGATTCACCCCCGCAAACGTTCCGGCCGATTGGCGAGCGAAGAATCGTCTCCTCTCGCCCACCGTCTTCCCACTCGTTACCCCCGTACTAGGGGAGATTCGCCGTCTGGCGGACGAGCTCGGTAAAACTCCGGCTCAGGTCGCACTGCGCTGGGTGCTCGATACCCCCGGTATAACCGCCGTCATCGCGGGTGCAACGAACCTATCTCAGCTTGAGGATAATGTCGGCGCGCTGGGGTGGTCGCTTTCCGCAGAGCAGTATGAACAGCTGGCAGCTGTCTCCACCCCCGTCTCAGCGACTCTCACCCCGCACGATACCCTCTGGGGATGGCACCCCCGGGGAGGGGCGCTAAAACGGTGACCCCCCCCATATCACCGTTGAATCGACTCGCGTACGCTGTTACCCTTGGGGGCTCCAACGGAGGCGCAGTCTATGCTCTCACACCGTCTCGGCTCTCTCGCAGTTGTTCTGGTAAGTCTTCTTCTTCCCGCCACCCTGTTGGCATCCCCCGCCCCAGTCTCTGAGGGAAATTTCCGTATCGCTCCCGACTCTGGAAATCAGATCGTGAAATTTACCGACACGGGTATCGAGCCGCCGATTCTTCGAGCAAATCGCGCTGACTCGATCGTATTTTTTCTTAATTCCACCACCGATTCCTTGACTACCATCGAGATCGATTACGGAGAGAAGCGGATGCACTGCGCCAGTTCTGCACTAGAGCTCGGCGATGACGGCAAAATTCGCTCGGTTCGTCCTTTTGGTCCCCGGACATTTACCTCGGCGTGCTTCCCCGACCGTGGCGAATACAAGGTGAGGGTCTTCGGTCTCAAAGAGGCGCCCTCCGGCATTTCAAGCTCGATAGTGGTGGAGTGAACGTATGGGTCTCAGCTCCAGGCGGCCGATCACAACCCTTGCTGTGAGTCTCTTGCTCCCGCTCCTCGCTGGATGTTCCGCCCCGAAAGTGAGGCCATCCGCTGATTTTGCGAAGCAAGAGCTCCGAACGGTTGCGGTTCTTCCTCCGATTTCAACGAGCGCGATCCCCCGTGAACGGCTTCAAATCGTGCGTTCAGCGCTGCAGAACGAGCTTGTGAATCGCGGGCTGGTGACGATCGATCCCGATATCATCGATTCGACCTGCCTTGATGAGAGCTGCACCGCCCGGGAAAAGCTCCTCGCGACCTATCCGATCGATGCGTTTGCCGTCCTAAAGCTCCGCTCAGCATCCCGCACAAACTTTATAGCGGGTTACTACAACTCTATCGTTGGTCAGCTTGTCCTCGCTGATGCTGGGGGCCGTGAACTCCTTGAGGTCCAGCATACCGAGAGCGAGCGGGGGGGGATCCTTTTTAATTCGGGACAGATTCTTCAGGGTGTCATCTCGCAGATACGCAACGGTGACGATGAAGCTTTTCTCATCCTCGCCAACAAGTTTGCCCAATCGATCGTCACCAGTATTCCCCGGAGCTCTGACCCCGCCCTTACCAACGCCCCCCCTCCACCTATTGTCAGCGATACCTCAATCGCCCCGAGAAGTTCGGCGGTATACGAGGTGTGCGCCTCCGGAACCCCGCAGGCGTTCGGTGCTATCGTCCTGAAAAATGGAGCAAAAACCAACCTGCGCGAGATAGCTCCCGGACGATACTGCGGGAAATATCTTGCCGCCGATCCCCAGCAGTTTATCGGAGCTGAGGTGGAGCTTCGCGATGCCTTCGGTACCGCTGCCCGTTCACCCCTCGGCGCATTCCCCCCTCAAGCGAGCGAAGTCTGCGCGGGGGGCGTGGTGGCCACCGTCTCGGCCTCTCGAATCACCCTTGTTTCCCCCTGTCCCACGACCACGACGAGGGTGCTGATCTATCACGCTCACTCAATCGCAGGCCCCTTTATAAAGATCGCCGAACAGCGGGGAAGCAGCTGGAGCGGACGAACTCCAAAAGTAAATCAACACCAGACCCTCGCACTTGTTGCGGTCGACCCGAACGGTCTCCTCTCCGAGCCAAAGTTGTTTACCATCTCATCAAAGGATCCGGCGTGAGCTCTCCCTTTTTTCGGTGTATCCGGTCACTCAGTATCCTCATCGGCGGGGGTCTCATCCTCCTCACGCTCGGGGGGTGCGCTCATACATTAAAGCATGAGATCCACTTTAACCCGACCCAACCGATTCGGGTCGCAATCCTCCCGTTTGTGCAGGTCAACGAGGCGGGAGAAATTATCGAAGAGGATCCAAATCTCTTAATCGACGATGTCGCTCTCCTCTCCTCACGAACCGCCTTGATGCCGACTCAATTCGTTCAAGGGGTTGTGCGAAGCTCCCTTAAGGAGAGCTCAGCACTCGATCTGATATCTCCTGCGGTTATCCAAGGGGAGCTTCTCCATCACGGATTTGCCGCACCCGATCTTTCGCTCGATCGACGAAAACTCTTCCAAACTCCCGCGGCGGAGATATGCGTCCACCATCTAAGCTGCGATGCGATTTTATATGGGCGGATTACCCGCTGGGACCGAAGTTATTACGCGATTGAGTCGGTAACGACGGTCGGGATTGAGCTTCAGCTCGTCTCAGCAGCCGACGGAAGGACGATTTTCACGACAACGAGCATCGACTCCGACAGTCGTGGGCTCACCAAAGGGCCTACAGGATTCTCGGACCTCGTCCTCGAACCCCTCAAAGGACTCGACAGCAAGCTCGTTACCGACCTCGCTCGACGGGTCGTTGCCAAAGCCATCGAGCCGTTACGGGTCGATCGACGGCCTGAATTTCTTGAGTCCGCACCACCCGCTATCCTCAGCTCAGCCCACGACGGCACCGGCACGAGCCTCCCGCGCGAGGGATTCCTCACCGTTCTCATGGCGGCCACGGAAAACCGGGTAGCGAGCTTCTCCATCGGTTCACACATTCGCTCCGTCCCGATGATCGAGCGCTCACCCGGTGCATATATCGGTGAGTACCATCCGCTGCCAACCGACACCTTCACCGACGCTCCCGTCGTCGTTGAACTAGCTGATAACTACGGTCGAGTAACTCGCCAACAGGTGGGGGCAACACCTCTCACCCTGAGGAGGGACTAACATGCCAGCTGCTCGCACGGTTATCGTCGCGGCATCGATGGTGCTCTGGCTCGGCGGTTGTGCGATCACACCGGGCTCCAGCACGACAGCTCCTCAGTACGACCTTGCGCTTCGGACGCTCTCCGGAGAGGCGCAGCGCCTGTCGGCATTCCGGGGGAGACCTACCCTCCTGCATTTCTGGGCGACGTGGTGCGCGACCTGTCGCGAGGAGATGGGATCCCTCGCCCATGTGGTACGGGAGGTCTCTGAAATTGAGGTCGTCGCCGTGGCGGTGGAGGATGATAGCGAAGCGGTAGTTCGCTTCATCGAAGCTGAGAAACTACCATTTCCAGTTCTTCTCGATGAGGGCGAGGCCCGTGCTCGATTTTCGATTACAACTCTTCCGTTCACCGTTTTCCTCGATCGAGACGGTGCGCCGATACGTTTCCTCGACCCTGCGTCAGGTGCCCCGGTAACAGAGCTTGCGGAGCCGCGCTACTGGGGAAGCCGCGCCGCGCTCGAACGGGTCCGCACAAGTATCGCCCGCTCGGAGTCCGTGAAACTCGCGCGGGTTAATGAAGATTAAGGCAATCGTTTAGACACTGCCGAATCGCCTTAAAATAGAGGAGGCGCTTCTCCCGCTCTACGTCGCGGAGCGCGTCGGTCATCTCGAGATATAAGATACCGATCTTCCCTGAGTTACCGAATTTACCGGTGATATGCGACACAAAGTCGCCGTTCAAAAATACATTCTCTTCAACGATCGGCATCGAGCAGTGAAACGCCTCAGCCACAGGATGAGAGCGCTCTCCGCCGCACGAACAGCTCACGGGTCGGTACGCTCGAGCCTCGCCGAGGCGGAGCCGGGGCACCATCACCATCCGTCTCGGATCGAGGATGTAGACACACCCCCGGAGAAACCCAGCCTTTGGGACAACATGGCCGACTAACCCGTTAAGCGCATCAACCGATACCCGATTCTGCGTCATAACGTCGTAGACCCCCCTAAAAACCTCGCGTACCGGCTCGGGACATCGGTGAACGTGCTCATTCGCCGCGTAACGTTTTTCCGCGTAGTGTTTATTGACGACGTGGACTTGCCGCTGCGGCGAGAGCGGCCCGCCGAGAAGTTTCGGAGAGAAGCCGACGTAATGCGCGTAGCGCTCCGCAAGGTGTTCGCGAATGCGGTCGACTCCATCCTCACCGAGATAATAGATGACCTGCCCCTCGATCTCCCGCCATGACCGGACCGCTCGGGGATAAAAGTTCGGGTCGTTGGCTCGGCCGAGCGCTTCACCGACTTCACACATCAGCCGTAGTCTGTCGCCGAGCTCACGCTCCGCTGATTCGCACCCCTCCTCATTGGCGGGAGGGGCGCTTGAGCTGAGAGCGAGCCGCACCGCTGGATTGGAGTTCCACCCCAGAAGCACCTCTCGCCCCAGATGGGCAGGCTCAAATCCAACGAGACCGGCTATCTCCTCCTCAAAGTCGAGGGGGTGATCCGCAGGGCCGTCCGCGATCGAAGACAACGCCTTCTGGCAGGTGCTCGGGTAGTTCCACGCTACCAGCGCCATACCAAGTTGGCGCATCATCGCTGCCATAAAAGCGATATCTCGGTCGATCCCCTGCTTTTCGGCGATGAGTTCAACGGTGGCGACGCTGACAAGCTGATGCTTCAGCCGCATCAACTGAACCTCTTTCATGCCGATAAAATCGTGTGAACTGATCTCACTTTCCGTTGGGCTTAGGAGCTCTTTGAGCTCGCTGTTCGAACGGGTCTTAAGAAGAACGACCGGATTCTCGCGGCGCTCCTCAGCGGGAACTCGCCGCCCGAGCTCACGGAGACAATACGTGAATAGGGAAAAGTCGTTCCGAAGATCGTCGATGAGCTCGTCTCTGTTCTCCGCGTAGCCGGTGGCGGTCACCTTGCGGCGAATATCCTTCAGGACGGGCGACTGAACCGGCATCCATCCGCGGCTCACGTACTTAAACGCCTCGCTGAACCTTCGCTCGGAAAAATCGCGTCGCTGGTGACGCTCACTGCCAACCGCCATGCCTGCCCCCTGAAAGAAGCCTGAGACCCAGCTCGTTGTATCGGCAGCTTAAGAGAATATTGAGAGTCTTTTCGACCGGTTGGGAGGTGATCCCTCAAAAATGGTTAATTTGCGAGCGATATCTAAGAGTTATTCGTACCAGCGCCAAAGGAAGTACCCCACCTCCCAGCTAAGAAATGGCGGGAGGTGGGGTATACTCAGCCGTGGGAGCTCTGACAAAACGGGTCGAACTAACCGACCCGGCGTCTCAACTCAGCAGCGATTTCGCCCATAAATCTCTCAGTCGAAAGATAAGAGCCGCTCGGCACATTTGATCCGTGAATACAAACCGCGAGGTCTTTGGTCATCTTCCCCGCCTCGATGACATCGGTACACACCTTCTCAAGGGTCTCAGCGAACCGCACAACCTCTGGCTGACCATCGAACGTACCACGGTAGACGAGGCCCCGGGTCCAAGCGAAGATCGAGGCGACCGGATTCGTCGAGGTCTCTTTCCCTTGCTGGTGCTGCCGATAGTGCCTCGTCACCGTTCCGTGAGCCGCCTCCGCCTCAACGGTCTTACCATCTTCGGTGAGCAGCACCGAGGTCATGAGACCGAGCGAGCCGTAGCCTTGGGCGATCGAATCGGATTGGACATCCCCATCGTAGTTTTTACACGCCCAGACAAACCCCCCGCTCGACTTCATCGAGAACGCGACCATATCGTCGATCAGGCGATGCTCGTATGTTACTCCGGCCGCGGTATACCGCTCCTTAAACTCGCTCTCGTACACCTCCCGGAAGATATCCCGAAAGCGCCCATCGTAAGCTTTCAAGATCGTATTCTTCGTCGAAAGATAGAGCGACATCTTCTTGGTGAGCGCATAGTTCATGCAGCTCCGAGCGAAGCTCTTAATTGAGGCGTCGACGTTGTACATCCCCATGGCAACGCCGCTTCCAGGGAATTTAAACACCTCGAACTCCAGGGGTGCACCCCCCCCGTCAGGGGTAAATTTCATCGTAAGCGTGCCCTTTCCGGGAACGACGAAGTCAGTTGCGCGATACTGATCACCGAAACCGTGTCGTCCGATGATAATCGGCTTTGTCCAACCCGGCACGAGACGGGGAATATTCTTGCAGAGAATCGCTTCTCGAAAAACGGTGCCATCGAGGATGTTACGAATAGTCCCGTTCGGGGATTTCCACATCTTCTTAAGACTGAACTCTTTAACACGATCTTCGTCCGGGGTAATGGTGGCGCATTTCACGCCAACTCCATACTTCTTGATCGCTTGGGCGGCCTCAATCGTTACGTTGTCTTCGGTTGCGTCGCGATGCTCAATCGACAGGTCGTAATACTTAAGGTCGATTTCGAGGAAGGGGACGATCAGATCCTCGCGGATCATCCGCCAGATGATGCGCGTCATCTCATCTCCATCGAGCTCAACGACCGGATTCTTGACCTTGATTTTATTCATTCCAACTCCGCTCTAACGAACCCAGGAGATATCCCTGAGGCCGGCGATAATCTCCCAAGATTACCCGGTTTTTTCAAGTGAACTCACCTGACGCCCCCTGAAAAATATCCCCGCTGGCACAAGAGGCTCAGCGAGAGAGGTTTCACCAGCTCGAAAGAGCGCTTGCGGGCAGAAGCTCGCCGGGCGAACTATCCTAAAACTTAGATCATACGGCAGACCCAGCTGTCCAGGCTACCGTCCCTCTCCTGAGAATATCCCGCTAAGCCTGGTGACGGGGCTGATTTTACAGTATATTTTCCACTCTCGAGACATGGTTACTGCGCACCCCATTAAGAACACCGAAGGCGAAATGAACTCCCCTCATCACCCTGAGCCGCTAGCAGTCATTATCCTTGCTGCGGGGCTCGGTAAGCGGATGGGCCTCGATACTCCCAAGGTTTTAGTATCGACCCGCAAGATGCCCCTCCTCCATCACGTTCTTCACACCGTCAGGTCGCTGCATCCAAGCCGGATCGTCGTTGTCACCGGACATAAACGGGAGATGGTCCACTCGAATGTAGAGCGCGACTTTGGTGTCGATACAGGAATCGTATTTGCTCATCAACCGGAGCAGCGGGGCACCGGAGATGCGGTTCGGTGCGCCCTTCCGGCGCTCGAGGGATTTACCGGCACCGTTGTGATCCTCTACGGGGATTCACCCCTTGTCTCGGCTGACACCATCCGTAGTCTCCTGAAATCTCGCCACGATACGCAAGCTACCCTCGCCCTTATCTCGATCACCGCGGATCCCTCCGTACCGTACGGCCGACTCCTCCGCGATCGCGCCTCTGGGCTTATCCTTGGAATTCGTGAAGCGAAAGATTGCTCGTCCGAGGAGCGGCTGATCACCGAGATGAATTCGGGGGTCTATGCGGTCGACTCCGCTTTTCTTGCTCCGGCGGTCACCGAGCTTAAGAACGATAACGTCCAAAAGGAATTCTACCTTACCGACATCGTAGAGCGAGCCGTGCGGGAGGGCCAACGAGTTGAGGCTATCCTCGCCGCGAACTCGCGGGAGCTTCACGGAGTGAATACGTTGGGAGAACTAGCGATGATTAACGGTGTGCTTCACGAGCAAAAGATAAAAAGCTTGATCGACAGTGGGGTAAACATTGAAGATCCCGAGACCGTGTATATTGATGAAGGGGTAGCGGTTGCACCCGGCGCTCGCATCGGCCCGAATGTGCAGCTCCGGGGTGCAACGTCTATCGGCACCAACGTCGTTATCGAAGGGAGTGCTTTAATCAAAAACTGCACCGTGGGTGCGGAAGCAACGATTAAGTTCTCCGTCGCGGCGGAAGATGCTTCCATAGGTGCCCACGCGAGTGTTGGGCCGTTTGCGCATCTCCGCGGAGGAACCGTTCTCGGTGACCACGTCAAGATTGGGAACTTCGTTGAGACGAAGAAGGCGGTACTCGCTGACGGTGCCAAAGCCTCGCATCTGACCTATCTCGGAGACTGCACCGTCGGCGCAGACACGAATATCGGTGCGGGCACGATCACCTGCAA
>JBJOHD010000102.1:0-5713 GCA_046047875.1 Pseudomonadota bacterium
TCACTATTAGCTCCGTGCCCTCAAATCCTCAAATCGCAATCGGAATGGTACATCCCCTGTGTTTCGTACGGCGATGCTCCTATCCCGAAAGAATCCGGGAGTCTTGGTGAACTCCGCTATCAGGTGAAGTCCGTCCGCATACACACTGAGCTGATTACGCCACAGACCGGTCACGAGCTCGATCTCGCTCGCTCCCGAGCCTCGAAACTCGTACATCAGGATCCTCCCCGGTATATTGACGACCCCGAGGCTTCGGGTCGTACCGATCCGAAGCGCGGTCGCTCCAGTGAAACGATCTGACCCAGGCCGCTCAGCGTCCCGCACCCCGAACCAGCGGTGCGCGATTACCCGACGATCGATCGCGATATCCCCCTCGCACGGTATTCGGATCGACCAATCGACAATTCTCTTCCCGTCCACGAGGCTGCGGGCCAACTCCTCGGTAAGTCTCCCTCCGTTTTCAAGCTGGATATAATCGGGGCGAAAAACCGTCCCGATGATTATCCCCCGGTCGAAGGTCGAACGGAGCACGTTGAGTCGATAACCCTGAAAAACTCTCGTACCGCACAACTCGATCGGCTGCGGGTCTACCAGGAAAAGCAGATCACTCCGTGCCGCTCCGGGAAATCCAGTTCGAAACCGCTCACCTTTGAGAAACTCAGCGAACGCTTTGACCCGCTCGAATGGATATCCCTCGGGGTTATCAAAAAGGTCGTCGATCGCCGCAACTATCCCCTTGTCTGCTCGAAAGCCGGATAAATCTTGGTGAAACGTCTGCGCGGAGAAGTCTTCGAGCCGTTTCCCCGAATAAGGGGCCGGGTCGTCAGGACGTCGATCCTCGAAGCGGAACATACTACACCCGTTCGATCTTCACGTGCTTACTACAACTCTTACAGATATCGAACAGAGGCCATTCCTCCCGAGCGCTCATAATCGAGAGCTGCGCGCTGCACTCGGGGCACTCACCACCCCCACCGGTTACGACGCTCACGGTCCGATAACGCATAAAAAAGGCGAGGGGACCGACAAAGAGAAACAGGGGGATCGCTACGATATGCACGCCCGGTACAAAGACAAGCACGCCGCTCGACACCCAAACGAGTACGAGCGCCGCGACGGCACGCCGGAGCCGCTCCGATCTCTCCCAGCGCTCGACCCTCACCGTCCCCCGGCTTTCCCCGTTCGGTAGGCCACGCAGGCGAACCGGGATAGTTTCGTATGTGCTCATCTACCGCCTCTTCCCCTGCATACTACACCAAGGTGCTCCCCTACCCCACGAAATCAACGCGGTAGTTTTCTTCCCTTTTTTAGCTAAACATGCGAGTTTATTGACCTATACGTCTACTCCCTCACGGTGCCCTATGTCCGACCTCGATCTGATGACGAAGATTATATCCCTCTGTAAGCGACGGGGCTTTGTTTTTCAAAGCAGCGAGATCTACGGGGGCTTAAAGAGCGCGTTCGATTACGGTCCGCTCGGGGTGGAGCTCAAGCGGAACATCGCTGCCCAATGGTGGCGCTCAATGGTGCACGAGCGGGAGGACATCGTCGGAATGGACGGTTCGATCATAATGCATCCCACCGTGTGGAAGACAAGCGGGCACCTGGCTGGCTTCTCCGATCCTCTCGTTGATTGTTTAAACTGCAAGGAGCGCTTTCGCGCCGACAAAGCGCCGAAGGCGGAGGCTGGTTCGAAGATCTCTTATCCGAAAGGTGGGAAGAAAGGTGGGCAACTGGTTGCCGGCACGGTGCCAGCGCGGGGCTATGTCTGCCCCCATTGCGGCGCAGGGGAGCTCTCCGACGAGCGGCAATTTAACCTAATGTTTCGAACATCATTAGGGCCGGTCGATCCGCTCGACAGCATCCTTGACCAGATCGCCGACAAGGCGATCCCCCGAGCTGAGCTCCGAGCTAAACTAGAGGCTGCGATTCAACCCTCGGCGGTCTACCTCCGTCCCGAGACCGCCCAGGCGATCTTTGTGCAGTTCAACAACGTTCAGCAATCGATGTCGATGAAGGTGCCCTTCGGTATCGCCCAGATCGGGAAGTCATTCAGAAACGAGATCACGACCGAACACTTCATCTTCCGCTCGTGCGAATTTGAGCAGATGGAGATGGAGTTCTTCTGCGAGCCCGGCACGCAAGCTGAATGGCTCGACTACTGGAAGAACGCGCGGATGGCGTGGTGGCAGAGCCTTGCGAACGACAAGACGAAGTTTATGCTCCGGCAGCATGCAGAGGACGAGCTCGCCCACTACGCTGACAACTGCTACGACATCGAATACAACTATCCATGGGGGTGGGGCGAATTAGAGGGTGTTGCCTCGAGAACCGACTACGATCTGTCGAAACACGCCGAGGCCTCGGGGGTAAAACTGAGCTACTTCGACCAGCAGAAGAACGACCCTGCAACGGGAAAGCCGGGTTGGCGCTTCACCCCGTACGTTATCGAGCCCGCGGCGGGGCTCACCCGCGGCGTGCTCGTGTTCCTGATCGACGCGTACGCTGAGGAGAAGGGAATCGATGCAGACGGTCAGGAAAAGACCCGCGTAGTGTTAAAGCTCAATCCGAAGCTCGCGCCGTACAAGGCCGCGGTTCTACCGCTCACCAAAAAGGACGGAATGCCCGAGGCGGCGCGAAAGATCGTGGCGGAATTCCACAAGGCGGGGCTCAATGCGAGCTACGACGAGCAGCAGAGCATCGGCAAACGGTACGCTCGCCACGATGAGATCGGGACGCCGTACTGCTTAACGGTCGACGGGGATACGCTCAAAGACGAATGTGTCACGATCCGCGATCGCAACACAACGAAGCAGGACCGCATCAAGATCGCGGAGGCGCTTGAGGTAGTAAAGACCCGCGTCGAGAGCGCGTAACCCCGATTCGCACAGATGGCCGACTTTCACTCGCAAACAAGCGAGGCATTCCATCTGTGCTTTCTGCACTGCGGCGCGAAACAATCGGCCCCCTACCCCCCAAAACGCTTATTTCGCGCTACAACAGCACGCCGACACCACGCGGACCTAATCGCTCAACCGCCTCACGATCGGCAGTGAGCCAAACACCACCAACAAAGTCGGCGAGCGCCGCATACGCGCCGTCGTATCCTGAGAGCCCGAGCTCCTGATAACGCCCCGTTAGTCGACGAAGCTCAGGGGCCATCGGTGCTCGGCCTATCCCCGAGGAGAGGATAATATCGATCAGCTCGAAGCGGGGATCCTCTCGATCTTCGACCAATCGACCAACCACATTCACAAGCTCAAAAAAGAAGAGCTCCGGAACGATAAATCGATCAGCGCTCGCGAGGATATCTTCGAGGACCCGATAGGCGCGATCGCTCCCCTCCTCATCGACGAACCACTTCACCGCGACCGAAGCGTCGGGAATAGTAAGGTTACTCTTCGCCATAACGGAGCCGCCGAAGAACATCGCCCGAGTTCAAAGCGCTCTTTTTTGCCGCAGCGCGGAAGCGCTCGAGCACCTTGCGCCGATCGGCGTGGTCTTGGTACTCGCTAAAGCGCTGCTGAAAAGTCGCGTAGGAGATCACCGCCGCGACCGGCCTGTTGTTCTTCATAATCACTATCGGTTCAGATCTCTCGGATAAGGTATCGAGGATCTTCCCGAACTGTTGACGAAATTCGAGCGCGGTCTTGGTTTTCATAAGGTAACTCGATCATATCATACACTGACTAGTAAGATGACTAGTCATACTTAAAATAATGCGTCGGCGCCAAATCTCAAAGAAATCATAATGATAGGGCGATTGTAGTCGTTCTCGGGGCGGAACAGAGGGCATAAAAAAGCGGGGCTGTGAGGCCCCGCTCTCTATCGGCCGTTGCGCTAAGACTAGTGCGCCATCGGGCTCTCCGGCGTGGGCGGCGCTGCTGGAGCCTTCGCCGCCCCACCCTGCTTGAGGGTGTCGACAACGGTGACCGGCTCCGGCTTCGCCCGGAGCGGGTTATCGGTAAACGCACCGCCGATAAGGGTAAAGAGAAGTAGGATCGGAAAGAACGCGTAGAGCCAGGTGAGCTTATCCTCAAACTTAAGATGCATGAAGAACAGCGCCACGATACTCGCCTTTAAGGATGCGATGAGCATCGCGACCACGATGTTCAAAACACCGAAGTCGATCCGCGATACCGCCACAGTGATGACGGTGAGCACGAGGAGGGCGACGAACACCCGGTTGTAGACCTTCCGATCAAGAACGTGCCCAGGACCGTCGTCGTGACCGTGGTGACCTGCGTGAGCGTGACTGTGATGACTCATACGAAGCTCCTAAAAACTTTTACCTAACGACCACCTATCCGACTAGATACAGCAGCGGGAAGAGATAGATCCAGATAAGGTCGACCAAGTGCCAGTAAAGGGCGCTCATCTCCACAGGGGTATAGTATTCCCTTGAGAACCGATTCCGCTGCGCCATCCGACACGCCCAGTACAGGAGTCCCATACCGAGGATGACGTGGATCGCGTGGAGTCCGGTCATGCAGTAATAGAGACCAAAAAACGTCTTATAGTGGGCGTTAAAATCGGGGCTATTAAATGTCGGCAATCCGGGGAAATAACCGTGCTCGTACTTCGCCTTATATTCGAAATACTTGACCACGAGGAATATGCCACCGCACACGATCGTGGTGAAAAGAAGCTTCGTCACCCGCTTGTTGTCGTTGCGTTGGGCCGCATCCACCGCCAGCGCCGCGGTGTAGCTTGAGAAGATCAGCACCGCGGTGTTCAACATACCAAGCTGCCAATTCAGTGATCGGCTCGCATGGTGGAACTCATCGAGGTACATCCAGCGATACACCGCGAAGGCGCAAAAGAGACCGCCGAAGAGGAGGATCTCGGTCGCAAGAAAGAGCCACATGCCAAGCTTCGCCGCCGAATAAGCGGTCGGAGCATCCATGTGGTGCACGTGCGGCGGGCCACTCGTGACCTCGTGAGCGTGAGAGCTACTCATAAATATCGTCTCCTGAAATCAAATTCCTAGTGGGCGCCTTTCACCGGGGTGCCGTAGCCATACGTCCATTCGGTCACGACCGGGGTCTCCTCAAAGTTCTCCACGATCGGCGGCGACTGGGTCTGCCACTCAAGCGAGAGCGAACGATACGGATTCGATGGGGCCTTCACCTTGCTGAAGATCGCCGCCCAGAGGAGGTTGAGAAGCGCCGCGGAGTATCCCAAGGCGTTGATGTACGCACCGATCGTCGAGGCGTGATGGAGCGGCTCAAACATCGGAAGGTAATCGAAGTACCGCCGAGGCATCCCCTGCATTCCTAAGACGAACTGGGGGAGGAACGTCGCGTTGAAACCGACGAAGACGAGCACCCAGGTGATCTTGCCGACCACCTCGTTGTACATCTTGCCGGTCATCTTCGGGAACCAGAAGTGAAGCGCCGCCATCAGACCGATAACCGCTCCCCCCTGAATGGTGTAGTGGAAGTGCGCCACCACGAAGTAGGTATCGTGGTAGAAAACGTCGACCGCCAACGTCGCGAGGTAGATCCCGGTCGTACCCGCAACCATAAAGAGGAATACAAACCCCATCGCGTAAAGCATCGGGGTGTCGAACCGGATCGAGCCTTTGTACATCGTGCTCACCCAGTTAAACACCTTCACCGCGGTCGGAACCGCCACGCCGAAAGTGATAACCGAGAACATCACTGCGGAATCGTCGGAGATACCCGCCACGAGCATGTGGTGGGCCCAGACG
>JBJOHD010000103.1:0-4861 GCA_046047875.1 Pseudomonadota bacterium
AAGCAACTATCAGAACTATCGCAGCACCGAGCAATGCACGACGAAACATACACGATCCCTTTCCAAAACCGGTTACCGATCGAGCTCATTCGCTGCTACCTTTAGAAAAGTTATGCTGAGAGGCTTGCCAAAGTTGCAGGTTATGACGGTCGCGCCTTCCTCACAAAGTCCGCTGAGCTTTGAGGAACATCGCATATGAAACTTCGTACCAAGCGACCTTGGGGCATGCGAATAGCCGAGATGCCCCACAGCAGTCAGGCACAGCACCCGGAAGGTGTTGTCGAGTCGGGGCGATAGCGCTACCAAGGAAGCAGGCTAACATTTTTTAAGGAGCAGCGAATTAAATCTCATCGCCTTTAACTCGAGCCGTGTGACTGCTCCCAAGACCTAGAGGTTTCCGAGAAGCATATCCAACCATGTGCGGGGCTTGCTCGCAGCTTCTATTTCAGCAGCGAGATGCGCACACTTCTGATTATAACACTGCGCATACACCTCAGTCGCCCAATAACCTGCCTCCTCAGAGCTCAATCCGCTCGCCATAAGGGATTCTTTGGTACTATGAAAAATTTTCTCGCACTCGTGCTCGCACTGTATATCAACCCCATTAAAACCCTGCGCCGAAACCCCACTCGATGAAACGATAAGAAACGCCACACCCAAACCCAAAACCGAGCAACGCCTCATAGATCTCCCTCCGTAAAACCGCGCACCGGAAGTTACCCCGTGCTTTACTGAGGTTATGTCGCATAAGGGACCGAGCCGAGCGTTCCTCAAAAACCGCCTCCTCAATCTGAGGCTTTTGTTATCAGACGTTTACCGCCCGAGAGGGGGACTCACCGCCAGTTCCCACCGCAGACTCGGTCGAACGATTCGCCCGTGCACAGGCGATTGTGAGGACAAGACCGCCGGCGATCATCGAGAGGAGCGAGCCGGTGATTACCCCAAGCCGCACCTGGGGGGTCACGGCACCACCGGGGAAGGCGAGATCCCCGATAAAAAGGCTCATGGTAAAACCGATCCCACACAGGAGAGCAACTCCGTAGAGCTGCATCCATGAGGAGTTCGCCGGTATCTTTGCAATCCCCAGCTTGATAGCGATCGCTGCAAACGAGAAGACCCCGATCTGCTTACCCACAAAAAGGCCCACAATAATCGAAAGGGTCAGCGGCTCCATAAAGGTCGCCGCATTCACCCCGTCAAGCTTAACCCCTGAGTTGACGAACGCAAATATCGGAAGGATCAAAAACGTCACCCACGGCTTCAACGCGTGCTCAAGCTTTAAAAGAGGTGCCTCATGCTCCTCGACTCCTCCTCCACCAGGTGCACGAAAAGGTATCGTTAGGGCCAACAGCACTCCTGCGATCGTTGCGTGAACACCGGAGGAAAAGATACAACCCCAAAGCCCGATCCCGAGCAGCAGATAGGGCGCAAGAACTCTCACCCCGCGACGATTGAGTCCGTACAACACCGCGAGTATCGCCGCCCCACCGCAGAGCGCCAGCGGCACGACCCCGTGGCTATAGAAAAGGGCGATAATGACGATCGCCCCGAGGTCATCGACTATCGCAAGCGCGGTGAGAAATATCTTTAACGTTGTGGGAACGTGCTTCCCAACTAATGCGAGAACCCCGAGGGAGAACGCGATGTCGGTGGCGCACGGAATCGCCCACCCCTTTGAAACCTCGCTGCCCCCAACAATCCAGAGAAACAACGCGGCGGGAACTACCATTCCTCCAAGCGCGGCGCTCACCGGCAAGATCCGCTCAGCTCTTGTCGCAAGATCTCCCCCGAGAAACTCCCGCTTAATCTCGAGGCCTACGAGCAGAAAGAAGATAACCATCAGCCCATCGTTGACGGCGTGAATAAAGTGCTTTGCTCCTTCGCTCCCCATGACGGCGAAATAGGTGTCGCTCCACGGTGAGTTCGCCCCGATGAGCGATAATGCAGCTGCAAGAAAAAGGAGGAGACCTCCGATAACGTCCGACTTCTTTCCGGCCTGAACCTCCTGAACGGTGTAGTGCTTCATCGCTTTTCCTTTTCACGGTCCACATCCCCATGCGTGGGGCGCTTTTGTCTCTGAAAGAACCCACTAATAACACTAAAGGTGGCTCCGCTCAAAGGTCGGAGATTCGTAATCTGAAAGATAAGGTGACGGTGCGCGATATGCTCAACCGGTCGCACCTCCTGGAAACGGCGGAGGAGCACCCACGCGGCCGCAAGTCTTAAAACACCTGAGAGAAAAAAAAGAACGAGAAGGGGGGAGCTTAACTCCACCGTCGTAAAACCGAGCGGGAGACGGTCTGGAATAAGCTCAGCGGTCCATCCTCCAAGAAATGAGCCCACGAGCACAAACGCCGCGTTCACCACCGACTGATAGGCTGCACACCGCGCCCGCTTCGGCGGGGTCACCGCGTCGAACATAAAATTCGTCGACGCCAGGTTAAATCCCGCCCAGACGAAACCCGCATAGATTTGGATTATCAAGATCCACCACAACTCGCTCGAGAAGAGCCACAAGACCGGCCCTAGCGCGACCGCGATTCCGCAGATGTTAAGGATTTTCTTGCTCCCGAATCGATCGTTAATCTTCCCCCAGTGCTGCATCGTAAAAAACTGCGTGACCGTAACCGCCGCCGAGAGAAGGGTAAACTCGATATACGAGAGGTTCAGATCGCGGAACATGTAAAGCGCAAAATACGGCCCCGCAAAGGCAACAGCGAAATTGATCGTCGCAAAGAAGAGAACGAACCGAGCGAAGTTCGAGTGGGGTAAGCGCTTAATAAATTGATAGAACGAAAACATCTCCTCTCGCCGCACAACGTGCTCCGGGTCGTCGTATGCGCACAGCCAATGGGCCGAAAGGAGCCGCGCAAGTGCGGCAACGATGAAAATCGACAGGAACCCGACCCCTGCGACCGCACGATCGCGGCTCCACTCGAGGGTCTGTCCCGCGGCGATCACCGCAAGAAACGTCGAAAGTCCGATGAGTTTATTCCGCCGCCCGAAGTAACGACCCCGCCCACTTGCAGGGACGAGATCTCCGATGAGGCTGCTCCAGATCGGTGCACCGAAGTTCCCCGCGATGTGGTAGATCGTGACTAAAAATATCAATACCCACACCGCATGGTGGCCCACCCCGAACGCAAACGGGAGGATTGCGATCGGGAACCATATCAGTCCGTTTATCACGGCACTCACCACGATCGGACGACGCCGAGTTTTAAAGAACGGCATGAAGAACACCGCTACTGCCTGAAAGATCGCTCCGACAAATGCGGGAAGGGTGGCCAGAAGCCCCACCTGGAGGGTCGACGCTTGAAGAAATATTCCGTACACCCCAAGATAGGTCTCCCCCGCTCCGATCATGACGGAGTGGGCCATACCGTCCTTTACGGCGGCGCGGAGCGAGGAGGTATCGTCCGAATCCTCTGGAGGGTGGGGATGAGTCATGGTACGACCTTCACTTTGAGCTTTCTTCCCGGCAAAGACAAGTGATGCACTTCGCAACCTTAAACGTTGAACTCACAACCTCGCGCAGCACCGCGCGACTTCGCGATGCCGCTGTCTCCCTCGGGCACTCGATAACGCTTCTCGCAGCGACCGATCTCACCCTCGCACTGAACGAGGGGGGGGCGGTGGCACTCTGTCGCCGCGAACCGCTGCCCCAATTCGACGGTATCATTCCCCGCGTGAGCGCTGCGAGCAATCCGTTTGGTCTCTCGGTCCTCGAGCACTTCGAGTCGAGCGGCGTTACCTCGTTAAACCTAAGCAAATCGATCTATGCCTCACACGATAAGCTTCATACCCTTCGCCTTCTCCGCCAAAACGGCATCCCGATCCCACCAACGGTCGCGGTGCACCGCCCGAACGAGCTCGCCAACGCGCTACAACTTCTCGGGGAATCGCCGGTTGTCGTGAAAACGGTCCTCGGCTCACAAGGTGTTGGGGTCATGCTCGCTGAGACCCGCGCCAGTGCGATCGCGATAGCCGAAACGATGCTCGCAAATCGGCTTCCCGTCCTCATTCAACCATTTTTCGGCGAGGCGGAGGGCACCGATATCCGGGCATTCGTCGTCGGAGATACCGTTGCAGCCGCGATGCGGCGCACGGCGCGGCCCGGGGAATTTCGGAGCAACCTGCACCGGGGCGGGTCCGCTCAACCGGTGATCCTTGAACCCGCGCTTCAGGATCTCGCGCGCCGCTCGACTCACGCGCTCGGACTCCGAGTTGCCGGCGTCGACATCATCGAGACCCGTATAGGTCCACTCGTACTTGAGGTAAACTCCTCCCCGGGTCTGAGTGGTATCGAAGCGGCCACAGGAGTGGATGTTGCGACACCGATAATTACCCTGCTTGAGGCGCTGATCTCCGACTCTCGCCGCTCATGACTCGGCTCATAACCGGGTAGTCACCGACGCGCTACGGTCTCCCCCACGTTTTTCAGGAGAGGGGCCTATGACCTATCGAAATTTCAGAACCTCGAACAGCGGTGTCGGGAACCTCTTCCTCACAGCTCTGATGGCGATAGTTGGGGTTATCGGACTCACACAACCGAATACAAACCTCGGTGCCGCCGATCTGTCGACCCCAATCCCACAGCCCACCATCGAATCCACGGCGGCTCCCGATCGGGCTCGACTTGAGCTGCCAAAGAGAGCGCCCGAGGAGAGCTCACGGGTGATCGAGACACGAAATCTTACTGAGGAGACCCGGACCGTCCGGGGGATCCATCACGATAGGGATTACGAAACTCCGAGTACCCTCGTCGAGAGAGGGATGCCGCTTGCTCCGAGTACTACCGAATCATTTGAAAGCGACCTCGGTGGGATTCCTCTGTTACCCGAGGCCCAGTCCGAGGAGT
>JBJOHD010000104.1:0-8002 GCA_046047875.1 Pseudomonadota bacterium
TCGCGGTGCTCCTCTCCGGGAAAAAGCACCCCGAACCGATCACCACCTCAAGTCCGGGGCTCGCGCTCATCACCTCAGCGACGACCGGTGATGAAAAAACGACCTGGGGTAAGAATCGCTGCCACAAATACGCGGTGCTATCCCGAAAGCGGATACGCTTCGAGCTGCGCGGCTCCGACTTTAAAGCGTAGATATAGCCCCCGTTTTTGGTCGGGGGCCTGAGGCGCGCGTTCGCCGTAATATCTGTGCCGATGAGCACCTCAAGGCGCCCATCGCCGTTGACATCAGCGAACGTCGGCGATGAAAAGACGGTGTCCGCCGCGTTGTAGTACCACCGCACAGCGCCGTTATGCTCAAGAAGGTACACATTTCGATCGAACGAGCCGAAAGCTATCTCAAGCTTGCCATCTCCATCGGTATCCGCAAGCGCGGGGGAGGAGTAGACTCCGTGGAGCCGCTCTTGAAATCCCATCCTCTTGCCGAATCTTTTGGTGCTAAACGAAAAAGCCTTGGCGCCATCAGAGCCCCGAAAAACGACTATCCCCCCATCGCATCCCCCACCCCGAAAGCCGCCGTAGGAAGCGACAACATAAGGAACCCCATCTCCGTAAAGCGCCCCCACCGCGGGCGAGGCGTAGAGTCGGTCGATGACACCAACAGCAGAGCACCTCGGGGAGGGTGCGGACCTTTCCCAAAGAAGGGAACCGTCGGCCCGGTAGACGTAGATCCGCCCGTCCGCTCCCCCGACCGTCACCTCAAGCCCGTTGGCGGGGTCACCATCGATCTCAGCGACGGTGGGCGAACTGTATCGCACAACCTTACCGGAGAGTTGAATACCCGAGGCTGGCCAACCGGCGATGGGAGGAGCGGGAGACTCGGCCCGACTCATAAGCGGACACATGAGCAATACGGTTACCAGTAGTACGTATAAATTGCGCACCCCCCCCCCCCTTTAATTGCTTAAAACGATGGATTCCACACACCTCGGTGAACAATAAGCCTAAGGGCAATTTGCATACCGAGGTCGGACCCCCCTCACAACCCCTGAACAACCTCACACGCATCCACGATGTTACGCGCAACACTCGGATTCGAGCCGAAATGGTGGAACGAGAAAGCAGCGAATATCTGCGCCCCCGGGGAAAACCCCTCCATGACCGGAGTACTCCCGACACGACCGGTACGGATCACTCTTAAGACCCGATCATCCGCGGTGAATGTAAACCCGTTCGTCGCCACCCCTTTAATTATCAACCCGGCACGACCCAGAATAGATTCCTCAGCGGTAACCGACTCGATATAGCCGAGCGATTCATCACTGCGCCGCGCTATCCCCGGCAACACACCAACTCCCGCAAACCGGGTGTTCCCTGCCCCTTCGAACTCCCGCGCGAGGTAGGCACACCCCGCCCCCTCCGCGTAGATCAAACCACCCGCGGTCGCAAACTCCCCGAGCGCCCGCATCATCGAGGCATTCCCCGCGAGCTCCTCACCGTACGCCCCGATGCATCCCCCGGGGAGATAAACCCCTCCGACCTTCCGGGGGATCTCCCCATCAGCGAGGGGGGAGAACGGAACGATCTCCGCTCCGTAAAAGCGCAGGAGATCGAGGTTGTCCTGAAAACAGACGTTAAAGCACGCATCCTCAGCAACCGCGATCCGGGTGCGACGCGATAGCGGTCGAACCGACTCATCACCCACCTCGATCTCGCCCACGGCGCCCGCACATTGCACGAGCCGTTCCACATCGATTGAGCGACTGACCGTGTGGGAAAGATCGACGAAGAATTGGCGGGGCAGAGAGGTGAGATTCTCCTGTTCGGTGATCCCACTCGGGGTAAGGACACCCGCCGCCGGCCCCAGCTCAGGCATCCCCCCGAGGGGAGGGTCCATTCCCGCTACTTGGAAACCGGCGGCGAAGAAATCGGTATTCGGCGCCTCTAGTTCCTCGCTCAAAGAAACTCGATTCAAAAGTACACCCGCGAGGTGAAAATCAGCGGCAAACTCCCCGAATCCACGCACCAACGCGGTCAAGCTCGACCCGAATCCCCGCGCATCGACGACAAGCGCCACCGGCGAACCGGTGATCGCCGCAACTTCAGCATCTGAGCCCCGAAGAGAACCAGGGGTAACTCCATCGTAGAGCCCCCGCTTGCCATCGATAAGTACGATATCAGCTCCGATACCCACCTGAGCGAGCCCCGCCCGAACCTGCTGAGGGGCGAGGATATTTTCGTCGAGGCACCGCACGAAACGGCCGGTGGTGCGTTTCAAGAGGGTAGCTTGGAGAAGGTTCGGTGCGGTTATTGCAACCGACACCCCGACATTACGCCGCCGAAGCTCGTATGCTAATCCGAGCGAGAGCAAGGTCTTTCCCGCTCCGGAGCTCACCCCGGCGATAACGATGCGAGCAGGTCGAACGAGAGACATCAGAACCTCCAAAACCGAACTATCGAGCGAGCGCCACGAGCCCCCGTTACCCGAGAACCTCCGTGCCTTTGTTATCCAAATACCTTGGGCGAAGCCTCGCTGCTCTCGCCCGCCGAGCGGCCCGCCGGTAAGGAAGAATCACCGCTCTTAGTATACGAGAAACAGCCGGATTAGACGAAAGGAATCTTAAGCATCCCGAGACCGAAGCCCCTAGTCCTTGGACAAATAAGTTTTTTCACTCCCGCGGAGTGAAAAACTAACTCAGGACTAGTGGTGAGCATAAATTCTATTACCTTGCGGGTGAAAGAATTTAATGGTCGAACAACTAGCGACGACGGAGTATCAACATCCGTGACCGGTCAGCTATCCGCCCTGGATCACGCTCCTTAACGACGCTTCCGACCTTGATCGGCCTCTCTTTATTTATGATCGTTCCCTCGACGCTCCAAAATCGGCCGAGGCTCTCTTCCACGATCCGCTGGAGCTCTTCATCCAGCGCCACCGTGGTCCCGCCGAGCCGGATCTCCCGAAGGTCGAGTACTGCGCGCCCCCCCCCCTTTACCACCCGGGCGAGCTCACACAACACGGCATTCATATAATCGAGCCAGGAGGAAAGATCAGGGAACGAGCTACGGTTCCCGATCCCTTGAGTCGCCACGCCCGCAAACCATAGCTTGAGCCACAGGTCCTTCACCCCATCATCGCTCCGAGGCAGGGGGGGGCCGGTTACCACGAGATCAACCGACGCTGTCGGGAACGTCGAGAGATCAACCGCCTCCGCGAGCTCTACCCGGTGGCTCCCCGCGCTACTCCGTAGAACAGAGGGCACCCCGTCGCGGAGCAACGAGGCGGTCTTTCGTAGAATTCTGGGGACGATCGAACGATAATCGGGATTTTGCCGCCGCTTGCAATTGAGCGCCTCCTGCTCCTCCGGGGACAACGCAAGCTGCGGGAAGGTATAGACGCTAAAATAACCCGCGGAATGACCGTGGAGAAGCCCCAACGCCACCAGCTCCACGAATCGGTAGATCCGATCCCTCCGAGTTTGCAGAAAAGTCCGCAGGTTCACCAGTTCGCGATAGGTATCGTGGTCGTAAAACGGAGCGAACACCTGACGATACACCGTGAGGTCGACCGGCTTGCGCAGGTTGATGTTCTGGAAACCGAGCGTAACCTCGGTTATATCAGCCGGCGACAGCTTCGCCGCGGTCATGCGGAGTGCGAGAGGGTTGCTATCGCTCGCGAACGCGATACGCCCCTGAAGCGCCGCTTCGAGCGAAGTCGTACCCGAACCACAGAACGGATCGAGCACAACGTCTCCCCGCTTGGTGTACCGCTCAATGAAGTACGCCGGAAGCTCGGGGCGAAACGACTGGGGGTACAACGAAGCGTAATGGAGCGAGTGGGCGTCCTTCCCATCTCCCGACCACAGCTCGAGCTCCGTCTTAAAAGACGGCGCACTCGCCACAATCTTTAGTGCTGCGCCACTTCTCGTCTGCATGCTCCACCACACGTCGTCGCGCGAGTATAAGGGGAGCACCCCCAATGGCGCCACCGGTAATCTTCACACCAGCGGCTAACCACCTGAATATCAACGGGGTTTTTTAAGGAACTACGGACTGAACCGTCACCGCTCCAGTTTTTCCAGGTTGACCCCTGCGGTATCGAGGCTGGGATCGAGCTTCGCCGCGGTCTTAAACATCTTCTCGGCATCTGACCTTTTCCCGATGCGCTCATACAGCACACCGAGGTTGTTGTGCGCCTGAGCGTTTGCCGCGTCCCGCTCGATCGCTTTTTTGAGATTCGCCTCAGCCTCATCGAATTTGCCGAGCTCAAGCTGGGCCCACCCAAGGGCGCTCAGCGCCCGGGGGTTGGAGGGCTCTATCGAGACAGCGCGATCCAGGGTCGCCTCCGCTTGGGCCTCCTGGCGCTTATGGATAAGGACAACTCCGAGATTTACGAGCGCCGCCACATCATCCGGCTTTAACGCCACCACTTTCTTAAAAGCAAGTGCGGCCCGGTCGAGATCACCGTTCTTCTCTGCAACCACACCGAGTGCACCCTGAATGTCTCCCCGCTCCGGTCGCAACTCCGCAGCACGGGCGAGCGCTCGGAGCGACTCCGGAGCTCGTCCTAACCGATCAAACAACAACCCGCCGAAAAAGAACGGGTCGGGGAACTGAGGGTCGATCTCCATCGCCCGCGAGTACGCCCCCGCAGCCTGCTCGGGCTGCCCTTGCTTTTCGTGCATCACCGCCAGGTTGTAAAAAGCTAACGCGGACGGCTTCTCGATCTCCGTTGCCTTCTGAAGCACCCCGAGGGCCTCAGCTGATTTTCCTCGCTTATCGAGCACCACCGCAGCCCCTTGGGCCGCCCGGTCGTTTCGGGGGTCGTCCCGCAGCACCTTTTCATACCCCTCAAGTGCGCTGTCGAGCTCCCCCAACTCAAGCTTTACCCCGGCGAGGGCGAGATGAAACGCGGGGTCTGATTTTATCTCGATCGCTCGACGAAACTCCCCCTCTGCTCCCGATAGATTTTTCTGCTTAAACAACAACACACCGAGGTTGTAGTGCGCCTCGGACATCTGGGGACACGCCGCCACAGCGTCCCGATACGCCTTTTCCTCCTCCGCTGAGCCGTCGCTTCGCGCGATCCCCTGCTTAACGAGACGCGCCGCCTCCACACAATTATTTTCAGCTGCGGCGAGCGCGCTTATCCCAACGATACCGAAAAAAATAACGCCGTGGATCGAACGATAGATCATAGACACCGCTCCATCCGTTGTAGCCCCTCGCGTAAACGCTCCTCGCCGTGAACGAGCGCAAAACGAACGTGCCGATCCCACCGCTCGCCGAAGACCGCCCCCGGGATCGCAAAAACTCCACCCTCCTCGAGAAGTCGACGAACGAACGGGAACGAGCCTGCTTCCCCCCGTCCCCGGGGCAACTCGGCCCACACCGACGCCCCCGCCGCCGGGACCTCCACGGACAATCCGAGGCGACGCAGCCCCTCAACTAGAACACGGGCCCGATATGCATACTGGCGGGTAAGTGGAGCGGCGAGATCCTCATTCACGCCAAGCCCTGCAGCTGCGGCGATCTGCAACGGCAAAAAGACCCCGTAATCGCTGTGGGACTTGAGTCGCACAATCTGCCGGACCAACTCGGCCGATCCGACCAGTGCTCCTACCCGCCATCCCGGCACCGAATACGCCTTTGAGAGGCTGTAGATCTCGACCTTGGGGGTCTCTCCGCTCTCAACGCTTAAGATGCTTGGCGCCGCCCCCCCGCGGTGCACCATCTCGCCGTAAACAAAATCGTTGATCACAACAACCCCGCGTGCGGCCGCTGCGCGCACGACCGCCCCAAGCTCGTCGGGGTTAACGACGAGGCCGGTGGGATTATTCGGGAGGTTCAAAAGCACCGCTTTACACCGCTCCCTCTCAAGAATTCCCTCGATGTTGGCCACCAGCGCCCCGCCGCTTTGTCCCAAATCGAAAAACACCGGTAGGCAGCCGGCGAGCTGAAGCGCCGAGATGTGCGCCGGATAGGTCGGTTCAGCTACCGCGACGCGATCCCCCGGCTGGCAGAGACACCGTAACGCCGAGACGAGGCCGTCCTTCGTGCCGAGGGTCACACACACCTCCCGCTCCGGATCGAGGGTCACCCCGAAGGTTCGTGCGTACTTCAGCGCGAACGCCTCACGTAGTTTTCGCACCCCCCGCGAAACCGCATAGCGGTGGTTCTGAGGCTTAACGGTTGCCTCAAGGAGCTTATCGAGAAGGAAACGGGGGGGCGGAAGATCGGGGTTAATCATCGCGAGGTCGATGAGCGGGGCGCCCCGCGAGAGCCGCTCAAGCTTCAAACCATTCAACTCTGCGAGGGGATCCTCCTTGAGCCATCCCAAATCACGCTCGCTACCGTCGCTCATAGTTCAACTAATCCGAAATATCGTCCTTCTCGGGCCACCCGCCTTCAATCAAACCGGGGCTGAAACGCCCCTCACCCTACCGTGAACCTTGCATCTTTGGCAAAACCGAAGGTCCCGACACGGCCAGAGACTCCCCGGTTTCGCCCCGAATCTTTTAGAGTTACGATAAAGGTATGAACACCCCCGCTTTCGCGCAAGCTCTGGCTGACTCCGATATCCCCCTCGTTCTCGTTGGGGGGGATGGGGCGATCGCTTGGTCGAACCGCGCAGCCAACTCGTTTCTCGGGGAGCAAGCGGGGGCAAAAACGTTAGCTGAACTCGTCGAGGTGGGAGATCTCCCGCAGGTCATCGAGGCAAAAGGCCCGGCCACCGTGCGTCTGACCCATCGCAGCCGACCGGGGAACGCCGCCTCGGCGGTGACTGAGTGCGTCGTGATACCGCTTGGAGGAACTGGAGAGAAGGCGACGTTTCTATTAGTGCTTCAACGAAATTCACCGGAGGTTCTCGCTCTGTTCGCGCGAGAGGATTTTTTGGCGACGGTGGCTCACGATCTTAAAAACCCGCTCGGAGCGATCTTCAGTTATGCGGATGGGCTCCTTGACACCGCGGCGGGGACAGGGCTCAGCGACCATCACCGCTCGATCATCGCGCGGATGCGCGCCACTGCGCTTCGCTCCATCGACCTGGTAAGAAATTATCAACATCTTTCGCAGCTCCGTGCGGGTCGGCTTCAATCACCAACCGCACCAACCGATCTGAACGGAGTCGTGTCAGCGGTGCTGGAGTACTGCTGGCGCCCCGAACCGAATAGTCCGAGCTTGAGTCTAAAGCTCGCCTCTCCCGATGCCCCGGTGTTAGTCGATCGACTCGCCCTCGAGCGGGTGATCTCGAACCTGATGTCGAACGCGGTGAAATACACCCCCGTGGGGGGCGCGATCTCGATTGAAACGGCGCGACTTTCGAACGGTTCGAAACTTGTGCTCTCGAACACCGGGGCGGGTATACGGCGGGAGGAAAGAGACGCTATCTTCACCCGATTTAAGCGGGGCTCGGCGAGCTCTGGAACCACGGGAAGCGGACTCGGTCTCTACATCGTCAAATCGATCGTCGATACGGTCGGTGCGAAGATAGAGTTCGAAAGCGAGCCGAACGAGAGAACAACGTTCACCGTAATCTTCCCCGGGTAACAATCTTCCCCGGGTAACAATCTTCCCCGGGTAACGCTGCCGGCGATATATCTGTTAACAAGATATCTGCGAGCTCAATATCTGAAAGCTTAATATCCGACAGCTCAATGTCTGAGAGCTCAGTATCATAGCGCCGAGGTCGCGCAGCTCAATTCTCCGGACAGGGGAATCCCGGGTAGGGACCGCGGTCTCACCGGTAAACGGGAGCCTTTAGGCGTTACCCCGCGGAGCGACCAGATTGAAGAAGTACACTGCGAAGCTCACCTTCCCTTGAACCTTAATCTTATCGGAGAGCATTCCCACCTGCGGATTCAGATCCCCGCTTGCAACACGCAGGAGGCTATCCTCACTGAGGCGAATCGAGCAGTCAGCTGCCCCGACCCCTTTAAGATCTCCCTGAAGGGGAACTACCACGAGGTCATCCTGCCGCCAGTCGAAGCCGTATTTCTTTCCGT
>JBJOHD010000105.1:0-7841 GCA_046047875.1 Pseudomonadota bacterium
CATCATTGCTCGCGACCGGTGCTCCCGTGAGCTCGCCGAGAAAAAGCTCGACTCTCAGCTCCCGATCCATCAGAAGGTCGCGCTCGCGGATTACTGTATTTCGAACGAAGGGCCCCTTGAGGAGCTCGATCGTTCAGTTCCAGCTCTTTACGCAACGTTAGTCACGCTCCCCCCCCGAAGCCATGCCCGACTGTGAGTTCGACCCGACTTTGACCTTCCTATGCCGGAGGCTGCCCCTCGATGTTGCGGCTTCCCAAAGGGGGTTCGGCGACGAAATATCCCTGGATCGCCTTACGGGTTTGGTATGCTATAACCGTGCCCAAAGGTCGAGTTTCTCGACCGAGCAGCAGCAGCGTCCAAAAAAATTAAAGAGGTCGTGTGGACACGAGTGAGGCAACCGAAAGCGGATGGCAAGGGCGAGCAAGTCGACGACGCAGCACAGCGTTCGAGACCGAGGCGGCGCTCGTTGAGGAGCAGCCGATCGACGGAGTCGGGGGGCGGCTCGGGCGGTGGGGCTCCCATCTCCTCGTTCTCTCGCTTATCGCGCTTCCTCTGATGTTCGGTGGGGTCCACCCCACGGTGTACGCCCCGCTTGAGGTCACGGTATTTCTCCTTACAGCGGCGCTCGCATCGGTGTACTCCCACGAGGTAGCTCCCTATTTTTCTGCGGGAACCCTCTCTCGTGTGATCTTTTTGCTCGGTATCGTCTTCCTCGCTTATGCAGTAGTGCGGCTCGGTGTCGACATCGCGCTGAGCTCGAACCATCATCCGATTTTAGGTGCAGACACCGGTTATGCGGCGTTTCTCGGCGGAGCCGCGTGGATACGAGAGTTTTTTTTCTTCCTCTGTATTCTCGTCTCAACCCGGACGCTCCTGGTGCTTCAGCCAACGCTATCGAATCGGCTCATACAAGCGATCATCGTTTCCGGTTGCATCACCGCTTTTGTGGGGCTCGCCCACTGGTTTTACGACAACGGCCGGCTTTTTTGGCTTTTTGAACCGGACAACGTTTTCATATCGCAGCGTGCGCGGTGGCCGTTCGTCAATTCGAATCACCTCGGGTGTTTCCTCGTGCCGAGCCTTTTTCTCCTCATCGCGCGGTGCGTAAACACCTCGACGGGGCTCCGGTCAATGACCGTGTCGCAGAGAACAGGAAGAGCCAAGAGCTTCTCTGACCTCATGGCTGACGAACGGTTTCAAAAGCGGCTTCTTCGACTTACCATCGACGGTGCCCTTCTTTTGGTGATACTGCTCTGTATCATCGCCACTCTCTCCCGGGGCGTGTGGCTCGGGACTATCATCGGCATCGGGGTCTTCCTAGCCCTCGATATCCTCTCCCGGCCAAAATCCACCGCAGCTCCCGCCCCTGAACTGAAGCTCGCCGACCCAGAGAGCCGCTCGGGGAGGAGGCGTTCTCGGAGACACCGCGATCGATCTGCCGTTCGTACGCTAGCCCTCTCGCCAACTGCTTGGCGCCGCCTCCAAGGCTGTTTCGTCGCGGCGCTGTGTGTCGGAGTTTATTTCTTCCTGCAAGGTCGCGGCGCTGAGCTCGTCGAGAGCCGTATCGAATACGGGCTCCTCCACTCGAAAGAGGATATGCGTTTTCAACTCCTCGCCGATACGTGGCCGATGATTGCGGCTCACCCGTGGTTCGGGGTCGGCGTTGGGGGCTGGGCGAGCGCACATGCGGAGATCATGAGTCCCCTCCTCGCCGGAATAGTACCGGTGTATCTCCACAACGATCCGATCCAACTCCTCGCTGAGTTGGGCATCGTGGGTCTCGCGCTCGCCGTTATCGGCTGGGGCGTTTTATGGATTCGGAGTACCAAAGCCACTTTCCGCTCCGAAAGCCGCCTCACCCTAATCGCCGGGGTCGCGATACTCACGGCCACGACAACCGCAACGCTGTTTGATTTTCATCTCCGAATGCCGGCGATCGTTCTGCAGCTCGGGGTCCTGGGAGCGCTTATAATCGATTTAACCGATCGAGCGACCAAAAATCAGTGACTCCTTGAACCGCTGAGAGCGGACCAAACGTCCAAAGGATCTGGGGATATCCCGAAGATATCTTTCCTCGGTTGTTGCGAAGCAGTCGCTCCGGTAAGATAGCGCTGCAATGTGATGAAGTTACTCGGGTTAGGGCTTCAGTGTTTGCTGTGGGCGACCGAGTAGTATGAAGTCGAGGATTCTCGGCGGCTAATTTAGCGAAAAGGTGATTTTCATGAACTTACGTCGGCAGTTCCGACCTGCGCCCCGCATAGCAGCGGTCCTACTGGTGGTCTGCGCATCCGTGCCGACAATCGCTCTCGGCGACAATCTGACGATTCAGGACTCGAGCGGCTTTACACGCGCGCAAGAGGAGATCAAAAGCTCAGCGAAAGTGGAGTTTAACGTCACCGGGCCGAACGGTGAGCCCGCTTCGAACGTGGAGGTCACCCTCACCACCGCAAGCGGTGAAGTCATCCGCGCGGTCGCGACGAACGGGGTGGTGGTTTTTGACGCGGTCGCTCCGGGAACGTGGACGGTGGCAACCGCGGCTCAGGGTATTACCTTCACGAACGTAGCGATAACCGGTGGGGTTGTCGCGGCGGGCACGGTGGGTGGTTTGGCTCTCGGTGCAGCAGCGCTCGGCGTCGGGGGAGGAACGATCGCCATCGTGGCTGCGAGCAACGATGACGACGACAATGAGATGTCTCCCGCCTCGTAGAGGTCAGACGAGTTCGACAAAAAAAGGGGCCGACCGGCCCCTTTTTTTGTCCTCACGGATCTCTTCGATTACCCATCGCTTCGTGCGATCGGGAGACCGGTGTAGCTCGGTCGTGTTGGAACGGTCGATCTGATGCGATATTTACCGCGAGGTCTGCGCCGAACCCGCTCCCTTTGCTCGCCCGGCATCGTATTCGTCAACGATCTCCCTCCCCACGATCTCTTCGATGACATCTTCGAGGGTGATGATCCCAGCGAGCCCCCCGTGTTCATCAACCACCGCGCAGATCTGCTCCCGTTTCTCAAACATTTGAAGCAGTAACCGATCCACCCGCATCAGTTCCGGAACCGCTTCGAGCGGCCGCGCAAGGCTCTTGAGGGTCGAGTTGCGATTTCCTCGAATCAACTCGCGGTAAAGATCCCGTTGCCGCACATATCCGGTGAGATGGTCGGGATCCTCGAGGGAATAGGTCGGCACACGGGTAAAACTCCACTCCACCAGCTCCGGAGCTATATCTCCCAGAGTTAACGCCTCGTCCACCCGAAAGACAACCACCCGGGGGGTCAGTACATCTTTCACGAGGAGGGTATCGAGCCCGATGACGTTGTTAATCACCGATCCTTCAAAGCGGTCAAGCGCGCCCTGCTCGGTCCCGATTGCAGCCATCGAGAGCAGCTCATCGAGCGAGATCGAGGGCCCCGCGTTCGCGGGACGAATACGTTTCGATATCGCCTCCGACACCTTAATCAGGGGAGAGAAAAGCGCCACGAAGAAAGAGAGGGGAACACCGAGGAAGATTGCGAATTCCCGACTGTACGTGACCCCGAGGATCTTCGGAAAGATCTCGCTCGCGTACAAAATCGCGAGGGTCATCAGGGCGGCGAAGACCGCCAGCGCTTGCGGCCCATAGAGCTCCCCCACCACGCTCCCCGCCACCGCGGATCCAGCGGTATTGGCGATCGTATTCAGGATTAAAATCGCCGATATCGATCGCGGCATCTCCTCTTTGCACCGCAGAAGCCGGGCTGCCGCCCGTCCACCCCCGCTGGCGAGCGAGCGTACATGCGCCATCGGTACCGAGATCAAAACCGCTTCGGCGAGGGAGCAGCAGAAAGAGACGACAAGCGAGAATCCAAGGGTGAAGAGGAGGAGCGACATAGAGCGGGAAATTCAGATGAGCGCAGGGCCGCATCAGCTTAACCCCGCGATCCTACTGCAAAGAGCCGCCGAATAGAAGACCTTGTCTTGATCCCTCAATTTACACCACACTAAGGGTTTAAAACCGCCGAAAGTCACAGTTATTAGTGTATGATGATTCCTAAAACGCTTCTCCTTCCAAGGTTTCGAGGCGTTACGTTTGAGATCCATATCCTCTTACTCGGGGTGATCGGATGGTTCGTCCTCGGTCACGCTGCTGGAGATAGAAGCTCGCTTATAGCTCTGAGCGCCGCGCTCTCCGCTCTCACGATCCACGGGGTGACATGCCTCTGCGCGGCTCGATGTCTCCGGCTGCCCGTTTCTCGGTTAATCCTCTTCCCTTTCGGGAGCGTGGCTCTTTTTTCCTCTCCCCAAACTCTGCTCGTTATCAAGCGGCACCGTCTCGCAGCTCCGATCGTTAATATGGCGTTCGCAGTGGGATCGGCGCTTCTCCACAACGACGTGATCGGGCTCGACGATCGGAGCACGGAGTTCGCTCAATTTTTTTCGCGGTATAACCTTACCCTCGCACTTCTAAATCTACTCCCCTTTCCCCCCTTTAATACGCCGGCACACGCCGCCAAGAGGGCGGACAGCTCGGGAAAAAGTGAGCGGATCGCGCGCTGCGATTGGCGGGCAGGCATCGTGTGCTCTGTCGTCCTCCTTATCGTTGGGGTAGCAGTAACCGACCCGATCGCCCTTACCGCCGCCTGCGCGGTCGGGACAGCGACGGTGCGGGCGGCCGCACGATCCCGCACGACGGCGCTGCTGGGCGCAACGGTGGCAGGGGAGGTCATGACAAAAATCGGGGATATCCCCTCGCTCCCCCACGGAGCGACCGTGAGGGCGATCATCCCCGAAGTACTGCGCTCGCAGCACGGCGTCTTTCGGGTCTGCCATCGAGAGCGAACCTTAGGCTTCACATTTCGGGAGGATCTTATCGAGGGGGCGATCAGTGGAGAGGATATGTACGTCTGCGATCTTCTCGACAGGGAGCTTACAACGGTCGCCTCGACCTTGCCGCTTGAGGAGATACTCGACGTCGTAATGGCGGGATATAACGACCCACTTCTGGTCGCTGACGGGGAAGCGGTCGTCGGTCTGATTTTTCGCGAACAGCTCGTTGAGTTCGTTTTGGTGCGGAACGCAGCTGGCTCACCCGCGGCTGCCGCGGAGCGCGACTAGCCATGGTCCGTTTGGCGCTCTCAATTCTCGCCGCACTTCCTCTCGGGCTCCGGCAAAGCATCGGCTACTGGGGAGGGAGCCTCTTCGGGGCCCTCCCCACCCGGGATCGGCGCATCGCGGCGCTCCAGTTGGAGCGTTTCCTCGGGGCAAAAGACCCTGAAAGGCTGGCACGTCAAGCCTTCGCCGAAGCTGGGCGGAGCGCCCTCTCCGCACTCAACCTCGCGCCGCTTCTTCCAAAGGTACGTTCAGCCGACGCAGCGTTTATCCGCGACCTTAAAGAAAGTGCACGCCCCGTCCTCGCCCTCACCGCCCATCTTGGACCGTGGGATCTCCTGGGGGCATACGCAGTTGCCCAAGGCCTCGCGGTGGCGACGATCGGTCGAGCCGCTCGCTCCCCGGTGCTTCACGAAGCGCTTGCGGCACTGCGCGCGCAGTACGGGATCACTACTTTCTGGCGGGATGACCCCAAGGCGCTCCGTCAAATCATTGAGCACTTCAAGGCGGGGGGACTCATCGCGGCGCTGATCGATCAAGACACTCGGGTAAACGGAACGTTCAGCACCTTTTTCGGGTGTCCCGCGTTTACCCCATCGAGTCTTATCGAGATCGCTCGTCGCTTTAATGCCGCGATCGTAACTGCATTCATCATCCGCACTGAGGATGGCGGCTACGAGGTGTCTGTTCGCCCGATCGCTGAGGGTGCCCCCCTCGAGAATATCTTGGCCGAATATCACACCCGCCTTGAGGATCTGGTCACCCGCTACCCTGCACAGTGGGTGTGGTTCCACAAACGATGGCGCACATTATCGACCGGTGAGCGGCTGGGAAGCGCAGACTACGAACATTTTCTGAGAGACGAGATCCAACGAATTCACAATACACCCACGGAGAATCGGATATGAAGGGATACGCCGTAAAGCTCGGCCTTACAGCGCTGATACCCCTCGTCGTACTCGGCGGGTGTCGGACGATCTTTCACGGCTCGTCGAGCGGGGATCATCTCCGCGCAGCGGAGGAATCGACCCGGCGGGGCGATATCTCGACGGCGATAGAGAGCTATCGGAGTCACATCGCTTTTCGACTTACCATCTCCGATCGTCCTACGTGGGAGAACCCCTCGTTCTACGAACTGATGATCGGCGATCTCGAACTACGCCGGGGTGATGTAGCGGCTGCCCTCAGCGCGTTCGAGCGAGCTGAAGCGGCGGGGATTGAGCAGGGACTTGTATCGGATCGCTATCGCGCTGCCGGGGCGTGGCTGGAGCTCAACGGGCGAGAGATGGAAGCTCTTGATTTACTAAAGAAATATCGAGAGAGAGATCCCCTTCTCTTCGATGCGATGCTCGACCGAATCGCCAAAGAGGTCACCCGAAAGGAAGAGTCCCCTCATCCGACCCCAACCGTCACGGTGTCACCCCCCATCCACAACGACGGCTCCCTACCACGGGACCATAGTGGGAACGCTCCGTCTGAGATGATCGAGAAGCCGTGAGTCCTCCATAGCTGCTTGAAGTGCGTATCCCATCGCCTCACCCATCGTTTGTCGGATCTTCTCTTCGTTCAGAAACGGATGGCGGGTGACGGCATTTCCGGTATAGCGACGCACATACCGCTCGGTCGAATCGATACCGTAAGCCTCGAGCTCCACAGTCGCGTTTCCCTCAACGACGCTTGAGGGAAAGCCCGGGGTCACGACGACCCCCCAATCGAGCACCGCCCCCCGAATACTCGCGGAATCACCCGCCGAGAGACGGAAACCGTTCGCCTTCAAAAAATCGCTGAGCGCCACCTGAACCTTCCCGGGCACATCCCCCTCAGCTCGGATCAATCGCTCACCCACCGCCACGGTGCGGGCCGGCCGAGCATCGATAAACGACTGAATCCGCACCGGCGAGTCGCCTGGGGACGATCCCTTCACAGCGGGGGTCGGCACAGCACCGATCGGGAGCGAATTGCCAAGTCCGGGGGAACAGCCGGTCAAACCCGCGATCCCCCACAACACCACCGCTACAACGACCAAACGTCTCATACGATCCCCTCACTAATATCCCGCGCCTCATCCCGCACCTCAGGGGCGGAATCGCGCCGCGCCCGCTCAAGGAGCACCCCGACATCGACGAGCCCCGCACGAAAGTGGTGCTCCAACATCCAGACTGCCCATAAAGCGTGCTGTCGAACAAGGGGGCTCGGATCCTCGTGGACCCGCCGAGCGATTCGAGCGGTGAGTCCAACGGCGCCGGTATTTGCGGCAACGATAACCGCGTTTCGTATCAGGGTTTTACGGCGTGCCCGCGAGAGCGCGGTATGGCTGAACCGCCGCCGAAATTCACCCTCACTCGGGATATCCACTATGCCTGCCAGGTCCACTACCGGACCAACTCCCATCCCCGGCTCGAACTCCGCGAGCGCCGGCGGCTGACCCGACTTGATCGCTCCATGGTTAAACGGACAAACGTCTTGACAGATGTCGCACCCGAAAAGCCACTCGCCGATCGCTCGACGCTCAGCGGGGGCAAGGGCCGAGCGTTTCTCGATCGTCAGGTACGAGATACACCGGCGCGCATCGAGGACATAGGGCTCCACGATCGCCCCGGTGGGGCACGCTGGCCCACAACGAAAGCATCCTCCACACCCCCCCTTCACCACCGGGAGCCCGTGGCGTTTGACGCTGATATTGGACACCATCTCCGCTAAAAAAAGAAAGGACCCGGTCCGCGGCACGATGAGCATCGTATTCTTACCGATGAAACCG
>JBJOHD010000106.1:0-7486 GCA_046047875.1 Pseudomonadota bacterium
GTCCGGAGGGTTTTCTTGGCGCTTTCGATCGCGGTTTCAAGATCGGTGAAAGAGGAGAAAAGACGCTCGATGATGTTGTTTTCCATAACAAACCTCACGTTAAAAAAAGTAGACGCCCATCGCTCAAGGTTCCGCGGGGAACCGCTCTTGGTCGGCCAGGTTTCTCCGGTTTTTTCTCCGCAGAATCGTTACGTTCCGCGAAGCTCTCTCCGATACCGCCCGCCGTTTCGGACAATCCTTTGTCCAAACCTACTCTTTATTCGGTCTCAGGTTTTGCCCAGCTGCGCTGGCACCGCAGAGACCTTTTCGAGGTTTCGCTATCCGTGCTCTGGATACAGGTAAAGGCAATCTCCTTGCCACGCCCACTCCCTTTGTAAGGGGCGACCAGAGTTCGTGCAAGCCCCTAAATTTGGTCGAGAATTTCGATCCCTGCACTGATCCCGATCAGCTCGCCTGAGCTTCCCGTGGTGTCTTTATCGAGGACGGTGTCGTTATTTTAAACAGTGCTGAGGACGACACAGTGCGCTAGATACGTACCTATGCCGAAGCTTCACCTCGTCCTTTTCACCGCCATCAACCTGCTTAATTACCTCGATAGGTATCTAGTTGCCGCGGTGCTGCCCCTCATCATGAGCGATATGGCGCTCACGAACGAGCAGGGAGGGCGCCTCGTCGCGGCGTTCGTCTTCGGTTATTTCCTGTTCTCGCCGGTATTCGGTTATCTGGGGGATCGCTTCAACCGGCCGAAGTTGATGGTGCTCGGTGTGATGGTGTGGAGTCTCGCCACTATCGGCACCGGCCTGGCCTCCGGATTTGCGATGTTTTTCGCGGTGCGGATACTTGTGGGGATAGGCGAGGCGAGCTTTAGCACGATCGCCCCCGGGTTTCTCAAAGATCGTATCGGCGACCCGATTAAGCTCAACTCCGCCCTCGCGATATTTTTCGCGGCGATCCCGGTGGGGGCCGCGCTCGGTTACGTCGTGGGGGGAGAGGTCGCTCACCGGGTCAATTGGCAGGCCGCGTTTTTCGTCGGGGGGATCCCCGGAATCGTCCTTGCACTACTCCTCTGGCGGTTCCCCGACAAGCGGACGGTCGTTAGCGCAGCGGGCCGGCCCGGGATAGGGGTGCGGGAGGTATTGTCCCGACCGGTGCTGCGCTACGCGATCGGGGGGTATGTGCTTAACACCTTCGCGCTGACAGGCCTCGCCGCGTTCGTGACGAAGTACGGGGTGGATCTCGGCTTCGACATCGCTGAGATCAACCGCGCGTTCGGTTTGATCCTCGTGCTCAGCGGTCTCATCGGTACTGTTTGCGGAGGCAAACTCGCCTCTTTCTTGGCAACCCGTTCTGGAGATACGAACCGCACCCTCTTTCGTTTTATCGGGATAAGCGCCGTTCTAGGAGCACCGGCGATGTGGTGCGCGTTCACGGTAAGCGACCATACCCTGTTTCTCGTACTTTGCTTTATCGCCGAGCTCTTGGTGTTCGCCGCGACCGCACCGGTGAACTCACTTATCGTGGTGAACGCCCCTGAGGGCGGGGAGACGATGACTCAGGGGGTGACGATCTTCTGCTTGAATCTCGGTGGGTCGCTCCTCGCCCCGATCGTTGTAGGACTCCTCGCCGACCACACCTCACTTACCGCCGCGATGCAAGCAGCGAGTTTCGTGATGCTTCTCTCTGGGGTCCTCTGGCTCAAAGGAGTACAGGCAGCACACGCAGCGAATGATCGGATATCGCCCTCCTCAAACTCCTTATAGCCACCCCCGGCGTCGAAAAAAGACCAACATCGCGGCGGCGATCGTTACCATCACCCCGACCACGAGGGGGTAGCCGTAGGTGAGCTCGAGCTCGGGCATATACTTGAAATTCATCCCGTAGACCCCCGCGATGAAGCTGAGGGGCATAAAAATCGTCGTGACCAGTGTGAGTACCATCATCACCTTGTTGAGCTTGTTGCTCACACTCGAGAGATAGATCTCGAGCATCCCCGCCACCATCTCGCGATGTGACTCAAGGACCTCGATAACCTCGATCGTGTGGGTATAGACGTCGCGGAGGTAGAGGCGGGTCGTCGGTGCGATAAGGGGGGTCTCCATCCGCTCAAGGTTCGCCGCGATATCGCGCACCGGCCACACCGCGCGCCGGAGAAAAACCGAGGTCCGCTTCGCTCGATATATCTCCCCGAGAATTTTATCCGCTGGAGATGTCGCGAGAACCTGCTCGATCTGCTCTATCTCCTCTCCCATCTCTTCGAGCACCGCGAAGTAACCATCCACGATCGCGTCGAGGAGAGCATACGCGAGATAGTCCGAACCGCTGTGGCGTATCCGCCCCTTCGAGCCCTTGATTCGCTCGCGCACCGCCTGGAAGACATCTCCCTCATGTCCCTCCTGAAAGGAGATCACCCAGGTCGGGCCGAAGACGAGGCTAACCTGCTCCGCGATGAGTGTCCGGCCCCGAGAGCCTTTGCTGAGCATCTTCAAGGTGAGAAACACATACCCCTCGAATTCCTCACATGTTGGCCGCTTGTCGGTATTGAGGATATCTTCGAGCACTAACGGATGGATCCCAAAGTGGGCGCCGATTCGACCGATCGCTTCGGTGTCGTACACCCCTTCGATGTTTATCCAGCTCACCGGCGTGGAGTCGCGGCAGGGCAGACAATCGTCGATCGACACCGCAGGGCGCTCGGTCATCTCCGCGGCGTTATATTCGATTATCGATATCGAGGCTTTTGACGATGGCTTATCCCCGATGTAAACGAGGGAGCCGGGGGGAAGCCCCGCTTTCTTTGAGCGACGTTTCCGTTTTGTGGGGTCAGCCATGCGGGCTTTTAAGCAAGTCTTCCGTTGAAACGGTAACAGATGACCGGTGACGCGACAATAAGACGTTGTGGAAGGTGGGATATCCCGTTTTTGAGGGGCGTGGTAGATTCTCCCTGGGTTCCGCGATGGAGACGTTAAAAGTAAAGCGCATTGATGTGGCGATCATCGGGGGAGGTGCCTCCGGTCTCGGTGCTGCTCGTGCGGTGGCGGAGTGCGGCTATTCGGCGGCGGTTCTCGAGCGGGGTGAGTGTGGACGTGGAACCTCCGATAATTCCCTCCGGATCGTGCATGGGGGGTTTCGGTATCTGCAGTCCTTCGACCTGCCCCGGGTCCTCGAGTCGCTCAGGGCTCAAGCGAGGCTGCGTGCGGAGTACCCCGAGCTTATCAAGCCTCTTCCGTGCGTTATGCCCCTTGATCGGCGGGGGGTGAAGAGCCGCTATCCGCTCGCGGCTGCGCAGTTTTTGTTTCAGGGGCTTGGCGCGTTCGCAGCGGGGGGAGCGCCCCGAACTGGGTTTCTGTCGAGGGAGGAAGTTGAGCGCGAAGTCACATGCCTGCGCGGCCGCGCTCCCCACGGAGCGCTTCTCTGGACCGATGGGTTGATGATCGATCCGCGGAGCCTTCTCGCTCGGTGGGCTGACCGTTGCCGAGAGCTCGGTGTTTCGATCCAAGAGGGTATCGAGGTGCGGGGGATCGCAGAGCGAAACACCGGGCTCTGTGTAGAGACCTCCGGGGGAGATTTCGAGTGCGGGGCTCTCATAAACGCGGCAGGCCCGGCTATCCACCGGATCGACCGGCGGGATGGGGGACGATGGCCGATAGTCTCTGGGTATGCGCGGGCGTTTAACGTTGTCGTGCGCTCCGACCTTGTTGGGGGATACGGGGTCGCGCTGCCGGGGGATCGGCGGCTTCTCTTCGCCGTGCGGCGCGGTGAAAATACCGCTCTTGGAACGGGATACCTGCCGATGATAGGCGAGGGAGATACTACGATCGCGGAGAGCGAGGTCGCGGCGTTCCTTATCGAGGTTTCGCGGGGGCTTCCGGAGCCGCTTACCCTCAACGATGTGGTTGGAGTCGATTCGGGACTTTTACCGATCGTCGGTCCGCCAGGGGGAACGCTGAAACTTCAAGGGGGTGAGCGAATTGAGCGGGATCGAAGGGTGATAACGGTTGTCAGCACTAAGTATACGACCTTTTACGAGCAGGGGAAAAAAATAGCGAAGGTATTACGGAGGATTCTTGGATGATGCGGCGGCGATTTGTTAAAAGAGCTCTCAGTGTAGTCGTGGGGACGATGCTCGTTGTTATTCCGATCTTTTCGGTTCATTCCGCGGAGGTGAAAGGCTCAGCAAGTGAGGCTCGACCGGTATGTGAAGATCGGTGTGGAGATAAAGAGTGTCAGGAGATCGTCTGTAAAGCGGTGGGATGCCCGTGTGCCGAGACCGCGGAGTCGTGCCCGGCTGATTGCGGGGATCACGGTGGGGGTGAATGAACGCACTGATATTGCTTCCTCACGAGGTCAATCCTGGAGGTGACGTCGTCATCACGGGTGCGCGGGTCGCGAGTGTGATCCGAGAGCACGACCTAACGCCCGGACTCCGGGTTACCGCAGCGGTTTTAGGGGGGAAGCTTGGCCATGCTAAGATAATCGGGGTGACCACAGAGGAGATCACCGCGACGGTTAACCTGGAGCGCGATCCTCCACCCCGAGCGCGAGCGGAGCTCATCGTGGCTGTTCCCCGCCCGCAGACGGTGAAGAAGATTATCCATCTCGCCGCGACCCTCGGGCTCGATCGGCTTCATTTCATCCGGAGTCTTCACACCGTGAAGAGTTATCTCCAGTCGAGCTCTCTTTCCCCGGCGGGGATCGAGGAGGAGATCGTAAAGGGGCTCGGGCAGGCGGTCGATTCGCTCCCTCCCCAGGTCGCGGTTCACCGGAGCTTCGAGCGATTCGCGGAGGAGGTGCTTCCCCACTTCGTGACAAAGGGTTGGGCGTGCGCGCTCACCGATACCCACGGAGCGCCGAGGATCTCCGCGCAGCTCTTCCCCGGGACGAACGGGGGGGTAGCGGCGATCGGTCCTGAATCGGGATGGTCCGACTTTGAGCGGGAGGCGTTTCTGAGAGCGGGGTTTAAAACCGTAAGTCTCGGCGAAAGGATGCTTCGGGTCGAGTTCGCTGCAGCGGTCGCATTGGCCGAGCTCGGTGGGCTAACACGATTGCCCGCATAACGGCTGTAACCCTCTTTCCCAGGCGCCACGCTAAAACATAAAACGGTGTCTTTTCCCGAAAAATCGCTCTTAACAGATTCTCCGATACGGTCGATTATCAAGGTGTGAAGTTTTAGGGGGGAATCTTCGTCTCTAGTCCGGTTAGACGGGTGACCCGCGGATTTACCGAGATAGGTTTGGTGCCATGTCAGAGGAAGCTGAAAAGAAAGAAGGGGAAGGTGGGCACGAAGAGGCCGCAGCCGGAGGTGGTGGGGGCAAAAAGAAGCTCATCATCATCGCGGTGGTGGCGCTCCTCGCGGTCGGAGGTGGTGCGTTCGCCTTTCTCGGCGGTTCAAAGCCGCCGGAGGGTGAGCAGGCCGAGGAGATCGAAGAGAAGAAGGAATACAAAGTTGCAGAGCTTGATACCTTTATTGTGAACCTTTCAGAGAGCACTTCGTTTTTGAAGGTGAAGATGCTTGTAGAATACGACCCCGCCACGATGGCCGAGGGTGAAGGCGGAGCTGAAGGTGGTGGCGGCCACGGTGGCGGCGGAGGAGGCGGTGGTGGTGCGGAGAAAAACGAACTCCCCCCGATGCTCAAAGCGCGCTATCCGATGATCCGCGACGCGATTATCCGTGTCATCTCAGGTAAGCGTGCTACTGACGTCCTTACCGTAACCGGGAAGGAAACGCTGAAGCAGGAGCTGATCGAAGCGATCAATGAGGCTACGGGACTCGATGAACCGCCGGTGGTCAACGTTTACTTTACTGAGTTTATTATTCAGTAACGGGTTTATCCCCGGCTCTGTCGCGGGGGAGGACCTACCGAGAGCAGCCCCGCCACCCGAACTTGTGGTGGCGGGGTCAGCTCCCGGCGATATCTCCGTCCAGTACTACGACATCGATGGAGCGACCCTTGCGGAGTTAAAAGCGGAGATTACCCGCAAGGGACCCACCGACAAATTTGGTGTTCGACGAGACGCTTTCGCCGCCTGGCATATGACGTGGCGGTGGCCCCGGGGCTCCGCTGGTGAGCCCCTTTACGGAGATACCACCGTAAACTGCACCGGAACCGTTACTCTGCCCCGATGGGAGCCTCCCGCCGATTCCGATCCGAGTGTCCGTTCTGAATGGCAGCGTTACATCGAAGCGATGATGCGCCACGAGCGCCGGCATCTCGCTCATTGCTTCGCCGAACGTAAAAATGTGCGGGCGGCGCTTGAGCGAGCTCACCGCGAGGATCCCGATCTGACGACTGAGGAGGCGAACCGCATCGTGCGGCAGATTCTAAAGCAAATACACGCCAAAGACCGAGCGTACGATACAGCGACCGATCACGGGAGGAACGAGGGGGTGCGGCTTCAACTCACCGAAGCGAATCCTCGACAAGCCAAGTAGGATCGGGGAAATCAGCGCTCAACGAAACTTTATCACGGGGGTGTCCGTATCCATCGAGCGATCGGAAATCCTCTGCCGCGAGCCGCTCAAACGCCGCAGCGCTCACGATTTGCAGGTGGAGGTGGGGAAACCAAAAACCGTTACCGGGCGGGGCGCCGATCTCACCGATTATCTCTCCCGCTTCGAGTTGGTGCCCAACCGAGAGTTGCAGGGGGCCGAGATGGCCGAGAAGGAGGTAGGGGGCCCGCACCGAGTCGGTTGCGATGATTATCCGAGGCCCCCACCCTTGAAGCTCCAGTCCGTCATCAAATACATCTACTACCGTGGATCGAAATGGAGCTGTGATCGGTGTCCCAGCGGGGGCGTTGCAATCGATCCCCATGTGGAGATAGCCCCCCACCTCATCGAGATAGGTGCCTCGTAGCAAAAAAGAGCGATCCTCGTGATAGCCGCCGTACGACCACTCGATGTGGTGCTCGAGGTGGATAGCATCCACCAACCGTTGGGTCTCGCTTGGCTCGAGAAGGGGGTTTTGAAAACTCGCCCCGGCGTGGGGAAAGAGACGCTGTGCGCCCGAGTCGAGATTCACCGGGGCAGCAAGGGTATAATCGAGTGAGGGAAGCAGCTTTTTCAATAGATCCTCCGAACGGTACGGTACGGGAGTTGGGGGAACGGTTCAAGGAGGCTCCTCCGCATCCGCCATCCTCTCGAGCCCAGCAGAGGAGAGCTCAAAGTCAAAGCTCTGAAACGGGCTAAATGTTGAGATGCAGCCATCGGGAACGAGAGTATCGGGAACCGAAAGTCTCCAGGCCGAATCAACCGAGTGAGACCAACCCAGTAAGGAGGTGAGCCAAGGCCGCGGGAGGAGGAGGCGGAATAATGAGATAAAAAATCGGGGCGAGAGGATTTGAACCTCCGACCTCACGGACCCGAACCGTGCGCTCTACCAGGCTGAGCTACGCCCCGAAAAGTCGAGTCGAAGCGGCGCGGTTAGACGGCGCAGCGCAGGAGACTCGGAAAGAGATAACTTTTTGAAATCCGCCAGCGCGCCCTTCA
>JBJOHD010000107.1:0-12559 GCA_046047875.1 Pseudomonadota bacterium
TCGACCTGTGATACCGATATCATGGGCAAAAGCGCTGAGAAAGAAGGAAGAATATGTCCACCGAAGCGGTGCTGAACCGGAGCGCCCACAACGGCGTTAGCTAGCTAGCAGATCGCCGTTGGCCTAATGCGGGGGCATAGTATCTTAAGGCGCCGCCAGTAGAGGGGCCCCCAGACGAGCTCGCCCAGCTTTTGATCGACACGCTCAACCCGGCAGCATAACTTTTCGTCCCCGAGGATGAGGGTGGCGAGCGCTTCATCGATGAGCACCGGGGGGAGCTCGCCGCTCGCTTCCTCAGTTTCCGACATCTGGCTCTCGGTGGAGAGCTCGGCGGCTTCGGCGGCGGACATTCCGATAGTGATTCCGACGAGGAAGGCGAGAAGGAAGGCGAGGTAACGCATAGAGCCAGTTCTTAAGAAAAGCCGGGAGCGCACCGGGACGCTTTTAGCCCCGAGTAACGTCGCTCTGGGTAGGCCGAGGGTGAAGCACCCCCTCCCCCGGGGAGCCGCACGGCGCTTAGGTACGGTACGCCCGCGAGGATCGCTAAGCAAGGGGGTACGAACGGTGGGGCTAACGGTGTAGAGTAATGGTGCTTTTTAGGTGGTAGCGGTGTGGGCCGTTCATTGAAGGAAAAGGAACCTCTTATGCGTCCGGTTATCGGGATCTCAGCGCGGGAGTTCGACGGTGGGCCACTTCCCCGGGTCGGGACGTTTCGACCGTACATCGAGGCGATTATCGGTGCCGGTGGCGCTCCGGTTGTGGTGCCGCTTTCGAGCGATCCGGGTGTGTGGATGGAGTCGGTGGTCTCTGCGCTCGACGGGGTTCTCTTCACGGGGGGTGAGGACATAGCGCCCGCCCGTTACGGAGCCGAGCCTCATCGGAAATTAGGGCGGGTGTCGCCCCTTCGGGATGATGTGGAGAGTGAGCTTTTTAACGCCGCTCGAAAGAGGGCGATTCCGATCCTTGGGATCTGCCGGGGACTTCAGTTTATCAACGTCGCGTGCGGAGGAACGCTCTATCAAGATCTCCCAAGCGAGCGGCCGGAAGGGCGGGCGCACGCCCGGGGCGAGACCGAGTGGCGCGAGACCCCGCACACCGTCGAGGTAGAGGGGGGGTCGACACTGGAAAAGCTTGCTGGATGTCGGTCGTTCGGGATTAACAGTCTTCATCACCAAGCCATCCGCGAACTTGGAGCGGGGCTTCGGGTAGTGGGGCGGTGTGGAACCGACCGGACGGTGGAAGCGATCGAGGGGGAAGGCGCTGGGTGGCTCCTCGCGGTGCAGTGGCACCCCGAGGTGTTGTGGGATGAGCCTACAGAGGCTCCGCATCGGGGGATATTTCGGGGGTTTATCGAAGCCGCGGCGAACGTTCGCGAGGCTAGAGAAGCGAACCTTTGACCTTAAAAGCCCCCTTCTTATCGAGAAACAGGGTCTCCGCCTTAAAGGTCCGCATATCGGCGATAGATAGTTCCCGCTCGCTCTTAGGGGGAAGGCACGGGTAGTGGCGAATAGAATCGATCCTGTCCCCGAGGGGGGAGAGGTCCTCATCGGTGAACCGCCAATCGATGTCCCGCACCTTGGTGAGATCAAAGATACCGGAGTATTCCCGCAAGGTCTTTCGCCCGGCGAGATTAAAATAGGTGCAGAAATACGACATCACGAGCTCACGGATCGTGCGAAACACCGGGTCGCGAAAACGGCCACCGGTGTAGTTTGACTGGCCGATCGACCCGAAAAGTCCGTTACGTTCGAAGATCGCTAGGATGTGATCATCGTCGTCGTGGTTCGCCCGTAAATCGATAAGGAGGGGCTTTCCGCCGTGGTACTCGATAGCGGCGGCGGCGAATATCGCACCGTCGAAGCAGTGGGCCCGGCGTGCGGCGATGACCCCGCGGGGGGAGCGGGTCATACTGTCGATGTTGTATTTCACCGTATCAAGGTGGAGCTGGATCTCGATCGGATTTTTTAGTTGCCGAAAGACGAGGTGCTCCCTCGGGGTCCAGCGGTGATGGTGGCGTGCCATAGTGGATACACTCCTTTTTGATATGTTAGCGCCTCGGCGGCATCCGGTGTAGCGGTAAGTTTGAGCGATTGAAAAGCCCTTTAAGGTGCAGGGTCGATCGGGTACCGTTGGGGCGCTTTTAAAAACACGGTCGGAGTTATGGTGCGAGGGAGCGTTGTACGGTGGGCGGTGTGGGGAGCGTTAATCGGTGGATTGACGCCGTGTCTCGGGGTTGCTGAGAAGCGGCCCACCGTTGGGCTCGTCCTCCAAGGGGGTGGGGCGCTCGGTTTTGCGCACGTGGGCATCCTAAAGGTCCTTGAGCGGGAGCGGATCCCCGTTCACGTGCTTGCCGGCACCAGTATGGGCTCGATCGTGGGTGCTGCGTACGCCTCGGGGCGTTCGGTCGAAGATATGGCGGAGGTGCTTGGGAGCACCGATTGGGATGCTCTTTTTAACGAAACGACCCCCCGAGCGGAGCGTACCTATCGTCTGAAAGCGGGTCGAAAGCGGGAGGTGTTCGGGGACACAAAGGTGGGATTTAAGGACGGTGAGTTACAAGCACCGAGCGCGCTTGTTGAGGGGCAGCGGATCGAGCCGGTGCTCCAGAGGCTTTTCGGAAAGGTACCTCCGACCCTTAATTTCGATTCGCTCCCGATCCGGTATCGTGCGGTGGCCGCAGATATCGAAAACGGGGAGACCGTGGTGATCGATCGGGGAAACCTCTCCCAAGCGGCGAGGGCGAGTATGGCGGTGCCGGGGGTGTTTAGTCCGGTCGAGCGGGAGGGGCGGCTTCTCGTAGACGGAGGGATCACCAACAACTTTCCGGTCGATGTAGCGCTCGCGATGAACCCCGATGTGCTCATCGCGGTGCATTTTAACTACGAGTTTCGTACCCGCGACAAGCTCACGAACCCGCTTGCTATCCTCGGGCAGATGATGGATCTCCTCCTCGAGAGGTCGACCGAGGAGCGGCTTCAGATGGTGCGAAGGAGCGATATCCTTATCGTGCCGGACCTTAAAGGTTTCGCTTCGACGAGCTTTACCCACGCTCAGGAGATTATGGCGGCGGGTGAGGCGGCGGCGGAGAAGGTGGTTCCGAGCCTTAAGCGGTTGGCGCTCTCAGAGGAGGAGTATCGGGAGTTTCAAACCCATCGAAGCGGAATGGGAGAGTATCAACCGAACGTCGGATTCGTTGAGGTGCGGGGGCTCGAGAAAGGGGTCGCCGATAAGGTGGGGAGTGAATTAAGGGCGGTTGTGGGGCAGCCGTTCGACCGCGCCCGGGTCGAAGAGGTGATCGGCGATGCGTTCGATGGCGGGGAATACCGCAAGATCTCCCTCGATATAGAGGAGCGGGAGGGTGAGGCGGGCCTTATTATCGATGGTCGTAAAAAAGAGTGGCTCGATAATTTCGTGCGGCTCGGTTTCGCCCTTGAAGACGATTTTGAGGGGGAGAGTTCGTATGCGCTTGCGCTCGATTGGCAGCGCCGCAACGTGACCAGCGCCGGAGGGCGGAGCGACATTCAGCTTGAAGTGGGGAGATCCCCCCGTGTTTTTGGTGAAATTTATCAGCCGTTCGGGCCGGAGGATCGGTTCTTTATCGCTCCTGAGGCGTCGGTGGGGCAGCAAGATCTCTTGGTTCGGGATTCGGAAGGGGAGGTCGTGGCGAAGTACGAGCGGCGCGCGGCGCTCATCGGATTAAAGGGCGGGGTGGACCTCAGGGAATACGGCGAGCTCGCTGCCGGGTGGCGTCGGGGTCCGGGTAGGTTGAGTAAACGGATCGGGGATAGTTCGCTCCCTGAGTTCGACTACGATATCGGGGAGTCGTTCGTCGATCTCGATATCGATCAACTCGATAACCCCGATTTTCCGACGAGCGGATATCGTTTTACCTCGGGGGGAGCGTTCTCTCGGGAGGGGCTCGGTGCGGACGCCGATTTTAATCGGGGTGCGGTTAGTGCGCAGCTTCCGATAACGGCGGGTGATTTTACGGTGCTCCTCTTCGGTGAGGGGGGAATAGCCTCCGACGATCTCCCTCCGGAGCGGCTCTCCGTTTTCGGCGGTATCTTCGATATCGCGGGGTATACTCAAGGGTCGCTTGCAGCGTCTAATTACGCTATCGGCCGGGCGACGGCGTATCATCGGTTTGCGAAAGGTGGGACCTCGCTCTTTCCGTTCGGGGGGTACGTGGGGGGCACGTTCGAGTTTGCGTCGCTCCGGAGTAACATCGAGGAGATCGGGGACCACCCCGATATTGTGGCGGGGTCGTTGTTTCTTGGGGTCGATACCCCGGTCATTCCGATGTATCTCGGCTTTGGTCTGAGCGATGAATCGGAGCACGCGTTTTATCTAGCTCTCGGGCGGCCCGGGTCGAGGAGGCGGTGATCCTCCGTTGCGCCGGAGCGTGTCAGGTAATGCGAGCAAAGATCTGGAGGGCGGGAATCTCTCCGGCCGAAGAGCCAGAGGTGACACGATCAAGGCTCGACAGAGTCGAGCACTCCACAGGGTGTGGGTGAATGTGGAGGGCCGGATTCTATCCGGCCTCTTCCGGCGCAGCGCCGAACCGCTACCGCTTCACGCAACCGAGTCCACCGGGGAGGCGCATATCCTGACAACCCCGTTTACGTTCCTCCGGGGTGCATTTCCGCTCGCTCGGTGAGAATCCGCGGGGGCATCGCTCCTCTTTCGGAGGGGGGGGCGGAGGGGGACGGTTATACTGCTCCCGTTCCCGTTCGAGGCGATCACGCTCGCTTTCAAGCCGATCCCGCTCCCGCTCAACCTCGCGTCGCTCGCGGCGAAGCCGCTCCCGCTCCCGGTCGGCGTAATAATCGTCACGGTAGTACGGATCGTATCCACCCCCGTAGCCGTAGGAAGGTGGGGGATTGTAATACGGATCACCGAGGTCGGCGCATCCGCCGACCGTTCCAAGGAGCGCTAAAAGAAGGAGTGAGCGTGTGGTTTTCATACCTTCCGGGAGTAAGGGGTGTATTACCGATGCACAACGACCTCAGCAGGCGAGAAGCGAACCTTCTTTGCTCCCGAGTAGTTATCCTCGGTGTGGCGGTAGCCTAAGGTCACGACCGCGAGGGTGCGGTACCCCTCATTCGGAAGCCCTAAGACCTCGTCGTACTTAGCGGGGTCGATACCCTCCATCGGGCACGCATCGATTCCGAGGAGCGCCGCCGAGGTGAGCAGCACCCCCATCGCGATGTAGACCTGCTTCGCCGCCCATTCGTTTATCGTGGCTTGGGTGTTCTCGACGAAGCCGAGCATCATATCGCGGTACTGGGCGATCGCGCTCTCAGGGATACCCCGAACCTCGGTCATCCGCTTTACAAAGCGGTGCACATCGTCCTTCGAGAGATCCTTCTTCGCTGCCAGCACCACCATATGTGATGCGTCGACGATCTGGCTCTGCTCCCAGGAAAGGGGCTTAAGCTTCTCCCGGGTCGGTTTATCGTCAACGACCAAGAACCGCCACGGTTGAAGCCCAAACGACGAGGGGGAGAGAATCAGCGAGGCCTCAAGCGCTGACCAGATCGCAGAAGGAATTTTCTTGGCGGGGTCGAAACGCTTCGTTGCGTAGCGCCACTCAAGTTGGCCGATAAGGGCGTCGGCGTTTATAGGAGCCATGGCTTGTCCTTAAAAAGATAAAATCCTATCGAATATTCACCCAGGTTGTAGGGGACGACAAGCCCTTTTGGGTATGAGGGGGATTGAGAGGGTGGCGGGTGCGCACAGAAAAAACCGTAGAGATGGGCCCGATATCGAACGTTTTTTAACGCTCGATATCGGGTTTCGTCACACCGCGCCTCCGAGGAAGTCCTGGAAGTGGAGCGACCACTCTTTGAGGCTCGGAGCGAGGCACCCTTCTGAGGAGACGGTGCGGTTGCGTCGATCGATTCCGAAAGTGGTGTGAAGGATGATGCCTTGGGAGCGCATCGTCACCACCACCTTCGTTCGAAACGCGCGAACGTGCACCGGCACCGGGAGGGAGTCGATCACGAGGGGGATGTCACCGGCCAACGTCTCATGGTGGTCGCCTTCGACGCAGACGGAGATCTGTCTCGCACCGTTAAAGTGAATCATCTTGTAAAAACCTCTAAGGAAATGATGGAAAAACTGACAGGCGCACCGCGCCGCACCGGGTGAGTGCGAGGCTCAAGCGGGGTGGCGTGGTCGGCTACGTTCGGTCTACCGAGCTAGGGCGGGAAAAGAGCGAGAGATAGACCCCTTAGGATAGGGAATCGCCGGCCTATCAGCAACGCGGGAGGCTCCTACGGGGATTTATGAGGCAAGAAAGGGTGACTCAAAATCGGTAATTTTGAGGAATAGAGGGTAGAGCCGAGGAGTGTAAAATCCGTGGTTCGGTGTGGAAATTCAAGTATTTGGGGCGTTTAGGAAAAGAGTTTTAAAGGATCGTTAAGGTGGCATCGATTTAGGCCGACCGAAACGATGTGCATTCTGCGCACCGCCACGATAAAGCCCGGCGGGTTCCGTAGTCGTTAAGACGGTGTGGTGAGGTGGCTTTATATGAACCGATTAACCGATAAGAGTTCCCGATGACCCCAAAGTCACCCCCGGCTTTCTCCTCCGTTCACCTCGTGGTCTTTATGGTAGCTGCGCTGCTCCTGCTTATCATCGGGGGATGTGGTGGAGGCACGATGGGCACCCAGACCGGTGAGCAAAGGGTCGCGGTGGTGGGGAGGGCGGTTGATGCGGACGGGGCGGCAGTTTCGGGTGTAGAAGTTGAAATAGAGGGCGAAGGTGGAGTTGTAATTGCAACGACAGTCACAGACGATAATGGCAATTATTCCGTAGAAGTTGTGCGGGAGGAGGTGCTCCAGTTACTCACCGTTTCATTCACGACTCAGAATGGGCGAACAGCCGCCGCCTCGGTCTCGACCGTCGGTGTTACTTCTGTAACGGTTAACCTGACCTTGACCCCTGATGGCGTTCCGGTCGTCGTCGTGCCTCCCCCCCCACCGACAACGATACCGACCCCGAGACCCACCGCCTCGGATTCGGATGGTGTTTTAGAGCCGACTCCTACAAATACCCCGGTGCCGCCGCCCGCCGAGGAAACGAGTACCCCCACACCTGGGTCGCCGCCCCCGGCGACTCCGATACCACCGTGCACCGTCAACTGCGATGCGATTGGGGCACCGACTCCTCCCGCGGATGAGGATGCGGTTGATTGCGGTCCTGACGCAGCGCTGACGTCGGGGGGACAATGCTGTAGCAAATCAGACGCCTATGAGAAGATATGTTGTGCCCCAGAATACGCCGATGCGGGGCTCTGCACTTGTGTTGACGGAAACTGTTAACCGGTAGGGGAGTTCTATCGATCGTCTATGGCTACCTCGACCCCCGAAGCTCTTATCGCGAGTATCCGGCTTATCGTAAAGCCGATCGCGCGGTTCTGTATTCGGCGGCAGCTGAAGGTTCAAGACGCTATCGAGCAGATAAAGGTGGCGTTTATCGAGGCAGCGGAGATCGAGGTTAAGCGCCTCGGCGAAGACCCGAACGTTAGTCGGTTGAGTGCGATGACCGGGATGCATCGCCGCGATGTTGTGCGGCTCTTCCGACAGAAGGCGCCGAAGGAATACTCGTTTAACCTCGTGAACCGCGTTATCGGTCAGTGGCAACGGGATCCTAGGTTTCTTACGAAATCGCGTAAACCGAAGGTGCTTACCTTCGAGGGCCCGGAGAGCGAGTTTCGGGAACTGATGAACTCGGTCGCGACCGATCTGAAGCCCGGTACGGTTCTTTTTGAGCTTGAACGAATCGGGGCGGTAGAGCGCACTGTGGAGGGGCTAAAGCTCGTTCATAAAACGTACGAGCCCCGCGGGAGTATCGAAGAGAGCTTCGGTATCCTCGCCGACGACACCGAGGATCTCCTCCGCTCTGTTGAGGAGAACGTGTTCGAGTTTGAGAACGCCCCCCATCTTCATGCAAAAACGGTGTACGACAATATCGGGGTCGATGACCTCGATGAGCTTGAGATGATCCGCGATTGGGTAATCCGGCTCGGGGCTGAGTTTCACCGGCGCGCGCGAAGCTATCTTGCTAAGTACGACCTCGATATCAATCCCCGCGAGACTAAATTCAAGAAGATGCGGGTTGCGGTGGGCACCTTCGCCCGAATAGCGAACGACGATCGCTAATCCGTGACACCACAGCTTTCTGAGGCGGGGTGGAGCGTCACCCACCGTTAATCATAGCTGATAACTCTCTCGAAGCCGATAAACGCGGCGGTTAGACTTTATCTAAGAGTTTCCGATGTCAGCTTCGATCGTAAAAGAGAAGCCCGCATCAGACGGTGGTCTCTTAACCCTCGCCCCCCGACCGAAGAGCTCTCGAACGATCGATGCCTATCCTGGGTGGGATGGCCCGGTGCTTCAGGCGCTGTCGGACGAAAATCGGGAGCGGTATGGGCGGGGAGAGATGATTAACGGACGACGCCCCACTTTCTGCGACGACTCCGCGCTGAGCGAGATTCGGGGCGCCTATCTTCTCGTTGGTGGTGTGGTGGCGGGTTCGGTGGTGTGTGCCGCAGTGCTCTTACTAGTCGGCTTCTCTTAGCGCCACTTCCCTCCATTCGCTCGAGGATGGAAGACAAACGGATATCTCTTGAACCTTGATGAAAATAAACGCGCCGCGGCCCCTATGTCTGTAGGTACATAGGGGCCGCGGACGCGCAGGGTGGATGATCGGTATCAGCAAGAGCGCTTGAGGCTCTTCACCGTTCCCTTGTGGATGAGCGCGGGGATCCCCTTGCCGAGCCACAAAAGAACCTTCGGGCCGATGTCGAAGAGCGGCAGCTCGATCGCGGAGTTCGGCGGCAGGGCGACAAGAAGCAGGTGATGCTCCTCGTTCCTGACCACCTCAACCCCGCTCGCGATCTGGCACGCCTCCGGCACTGAACGGCTCCTCTTCCCCTTCGGCATCAGCTCGACCGGGAGAGGGAAGTGGCTCCAGCTGTCCTCCGCCGAGAAGAGCGAACTCCTCAGCATGACGACGGCGTGGGGCTCAACCGTGGCGGGCAGCGACTCGATCGGCTCGATGCGGAGCTTCGGGGAATGGACGACGGTTCCATGATGGATCCGCTCGAGCTTCCTCCGCGATGCGACCGGCACCTTGACACCCGAGTTGTGACCACCGAGCGAGATGTAGTTCGCCCTCGACCACTGAACCTCAACCCCAACCGACACCTTCTCAGACACAGTGAAGAACGACGAGATCATCTGACTGTCCTTTTGTGAAAAAAGAGAGACGCGAACCACACAAACGGGGTAACGGCTCTGGCGTAAAGCCGTTAACGCGTTTGTGTGGAAGTTGGGGGAAAAAACTTAAGGCGATATCCGTTGTCTTCCGCGAGGGGGACCAGAAAGCCCCCTCGTGGAGACACCGGCTGAAACTACTGACCCGAGACAACTTGTCGAGGAGCGTGAGGAATGCATCCGTAAGAAGGAGATTCCACGAGAGGGGAGAATTACCACCCCAGAGTTACGGTGTACATCGGGGGATGAAAGATTTTAGGTCACCTTATGTGTCTTGAGGCACATAACCTTAGAAAGTGGGCCGGGGGGACGGCGCCTCTTTATTCAAGCATTCTGCGAGGTTAGCCAGGTTTTTCGTGAGGTCGCGGAACGGTGTCAGCTCATCAGCGTCATTTAGTACCAAACGGCGGACAGTCTCATCTTACCGGTGCTCCCCCTCCTCAATCCGGTGGGGGCAACGCTGTCGAGATGTATCGTCATAGACCCCGTCCGAGCGTCACCGAATCGGGTTCATATCGGGTCAACAATTCAGCGCTCAAGGTCACCGAGGCGCGGCGTGTCCATGATTTGCGCGTAGGACAGCAGGCGGCGGGGATCTCCCTCCTTAACTTGGTGTCTATATCGCTTATCGTGCTCTCGCTCTTTATCGCGGTGGCTGCGGTTATCTTCGTCTAAGTTACATCGGTCGCACGTCTAGGGGGCGGGGCTCGATGCTCCCCCAGAGAGTGTGCCGCACGCTGCCCGGATATCCTTTCCCCCCGAGTAGCGGCGCACCACCGGTTGCCCGAGGTAGTGACGGAGCGCATCACGAAACGTAGACAGCTCGCTCGCTGTTGGCGGCGAGTAGCGCCCCTCCGTGTCGAAGACATCGATCAGGTCGAGTCGGATCGGGGTGTCGTTGAAAAGCTCTCCGAGCGCTCGCGCGTCATCAGGAAAGATGTTTTTCCCCGAGATGCAGACGTACGCGATGTTAATCCGCCCCCCCCGCGAGAGAGTGTACCGCTTCGCCGCGGCGGCGACCTCCTTAATCGGGTATCTGCTTGCAACCGGTACGAGTTCTCGACGCTTCTCGTCGGTGGGGGCACCGATGCTGATCGAGAGTCGATAGGGATGGGCTTCCGCGGTATATCGATCGATCTTATCGACGAGCCCCACCGTACTTACGGTGATCGCTCGGGCGCTGATCGCCTGCTCGACCGGAAAACAGAGGATCGAGGCGGCGCGGATTACCCGCTCGTAGTTGAGGAACGGCTCCCCCATACCCATAAATACCGCTCCGCTTACCTGACCACCCCGCTCGGCGGCCACCCCTTTGGCGGCGATGAACTGGTCAACTATCTCCCACGTCTCTAGGTTGCGCCGCGTCGGCATCCGTGCTGTCGCGCAGAAGGTGCATCCCATAACACACCCAACCTGCGAGGAGAGACACACGGTGTACTTTCCCTCCTTCTCAAGCGGGATAACTACCGCCTCGAGGGGGAGACCGTCGTGGGTACGGAAGACGAGCTTCGTAAATCGATCGACCGGTGAGGTTATCTTCGACCGAAGCTCGAGTCGGGGAAAATCAGGGATATCGGCGAGGATGGATTGGGGGGCGATCCCCCGCCTCGACCAGATGCGCTTGTCGAATTCGCCCCGCCCGACCACGGAGCCGAATAGGCGGCGTCGCGCGCGCGAGGTTAATCCATCGCTTGGGCGATGGAAAAGTTCAGGTGGGGTGTCGCGTGGATCGAGGACGGGGGGCATGATTTCTTGGAGGGGGAACTTAGAGCCCCCGCTTCTCCTCTTCGAGTTGCGCCTTATACGCGTTGTATTTCGTTTGGAGAGCGAGCCAGTATTCACCGCTCCGGCCGATCGCTCGTGCTACCTCGGCTGCGCTCTCCTTGGTGAGCGAGTGGGTGCAGTCGAGGATCTGGTCGAACTCGATCGGGGGTATCTTCGCAATCGAAAGGAACTGCTCCTTGGTAATTCCACGGGCGCTCATAAGATCGCGGAGCTCCTGGCCGGGGTGCACCGCTGGGCCAACCTTCTTTTTCTTTTTCAGTGCAGCCTCATCGACCGGTTTCGGTTTCCCTTTCTCGAACTCTTTTATTAACACATCGGCGAGTTCGTCGTTCGAGAGGCTCGCGGCGGTATCGTGAAAAGCCGAGATGTTGTCTCGGAACTCGCGACCGACGTATCCCGCCGTTTTTTGGCCGGTAGCGCGCATCTCGATTATCTTCTCGAATTGCTTGAGCGCATCGCCGAGAAGGAAGCCGGAGGCGAGCCGATCTTTCGTTTTTTCGTCGAGCGGGGTCTCCTTCGCGGTGGCCGCGAGCCGTAGAATCTCGGAGAGCATATCAACCGAGTACGGTTCGCAGATAAACCCAACGATCCCTTTTGCGTACATCTCGGCCACGAACGGTGCCGCACGCTCCTCGGCCCGTAGGGCGAGAATGACCGGCACCTGATGACCTCCGGGGGCGTTCGCGATCGCGGTCATGATACGCCGAATCACCTCAGCCTCGAAGGAGGAGGAGAGGGTTACGAGGTCAAATGTCTTTTCCTCAAGGAGTCGGTCGATCTCAACCGCCGAGCGCGCATCCGCCGTCTCGATCTTGCGGACGTTCCGGAGCGCCTCACGCAACCGCACCCGGCGCCCGGTATCGGGTTCCGCGAGGAGGATTCGTAGCGGTTTGTCTGTCGTATGGGTCACGCGGCTCTCTTTGTAGACCCTTGAAATCTTACCAAATTTGGGAGGGAGCACAAGCTCGGTGGGGCCAGGAAACGGTTAGTGTCTCTTGCGTGCTTGCGTGGCGGGCCGGGGGTAAGTAGCTGAACACCGGGAATCCTTGCGTGCAACCACGAACGAGCGCTCTATGGCGCTCATCGGTATGTTGAAACGCTCGGGGGCGAGCAGCGCCCCCCCAAGCTTCGGGGCGATATCTTTGGCCGCTGGGAGCTCCTCATCGACCGAGTCCCCCTTGAGCGCTACGGCGGCCCCACCCACCCGGACAAAAGGGAGGAGCCACTCGAGGAGAAGGTCGAGTGCGGCGACCGCCCGGGCGGTCGCAAGATCGAAGCTCTCCCGAAGAGCGGGGTCGCGAGCCCCGTCTTCGGCCCGAAGGTGGAGCGCCTTTACGTTTGTGAGTCCGATCTCACGGACTGCGGTGCGGATAAAATCGATTTTTTTGCGGGTTGAATCGATAACGGTCACCTCGATCTCTGGGAACGCTATCGCCACGGGGATCCCCGGAAATCCCGCCCCTGTGCCGACATCGATAAGCGAACGAACGCGG
>JBJOHD010000108.1:0-4345 GCA_046047875.1 Pseudomonadota bacterium
CGCAGCCAGCGATACACGGCTTACCGATGCCTCGGGCGACGACCGCGGCGTGACTGGTCATGCCGCCCCGGGCCGTTACTACCCCGGCCGCTGCGACGATGCCGTGGATATCATCGGGGCAGGTTTCCTCCCGCACCAATATCGGAATCTCCCCCCGAGACGCCGCGTCCACCGCCTCATCTGGGGTAAGAACAACGATCCCCTTGGCGGCTCCGGGCGAGGCGGCGAGTCCCTTCATCAGAAGCTGGCCCGCGTCCACCGCGGCGGCCCGCGCAGCAGGGTCAAAGCTCGGAACCAAAAGCTGCTGAAGTTGGTGCGGGGTTACCCGTTGAAGCGCTCTCGGCGTGTCGATCAGCCCCTCAGCAGCCATGTCGACCGCGATTTTTATCGCCGCCGCTGCGCTCCGTTTTCCGGTACGGGTCTGCAGGATAAAGAGCTTTCCATCCTCGATCGTAAACTCGATATCCTGAACATCGCGGTAATGCCGCTCGAGCCGGGCCGCGGTGCTGCGCAGCTCCTCGGCTGCCTCGGGTAATACCGCCGCCAGCTCGCTTACCGGCCGAGGGGTACGCGTCCCGCCGACGACATCCTCCCCCTGAGCGTTGAGCAGGAATTCTCCGAAGAGAGCTCGCTGCCCGGTACTTGGGTCGCGGGAGAAGCAAACCCCTGTAGCCGAGCGGTCATTTAGATTCCCGAAGACCATCGCCTGTATCGTGACCGCTGTTCCGAGGCTGTGATCGATCGAGTGCATCGTCCGGTAATAGACCGCTCGCGGAGTATTCCAAGATCGGAAGACCGCTTCGGTCGCCTCCCGCAGCTGAGCAACGGGAGCATCGGGGATATTATGACCACTTCTTTGCGCGATAACAGCGCGGAGTTCGGCGACAACGCTCTGGAGTGCGATCGGGGAGAGCTCACTATCGGGTTGAGCTGAGTATCTCTCGCGGCAGCGGGCCACTGCGCTGTCGAGTACCGATTTTTCGACCCCGCGCACCACATGTCCGTACGAATAGACGAATCGGCGGAAGCTCTCCCAGGCAAAGCGCGGATTCTTGGTGTTCTCGGCGAGCGCGGTGACCGTCGTCTCGTTGAGTCCCAGATTAAGAATGGTATCCATCATTCCAGGCATCGAGAACTTTGAGCCGGACCGAACCGAGAGAAGCAGGGGGTGGGTGGCATCGCCGAGGCGGCGATTAAGCTGCCGCTCGATCCGCGCTATTTTCTCCATCACGGCGGGGAAGACCGCTGGGTGGAGCTGCTCGTCGCGGGCGAAGAAATCACGGCAGACGTCCGCTATGATAGTGCATCCGGGTGGCACCGTGATTCCTGCAGCTGCCATCTCGGCGAGTCCCGCTCCCTTTCCTCCCAGATGGTCACGGCGAGCCTGAGGGTCGTCGCTCCATGCGGCGAACCCCTCGTTGAAGAGGAATACCGTTTCTTGCAGATCGTTTGCAGTGGATTTCTCTGAGGCGGGCAGTGTCATAGGGGAGCTCTTCAAAAACGCTCCATCGGATACTGCGGGTGCTGTCCCGTGGGGTATGATCTGCGTCGTGTGATCCTCTGCATAACTCGAGGGGGGGGCACTCGTGTTAATTCTCCCGTATGGATTCTAGAAACGGACTCTTCCCATTGCTGTTTATCGCTCTCGGCGCAGCGGCTCTCACCGCCCTCTTCGAGGCAGCCGCGATACTCGTGCCGCTTGTCGGTACTTTGGCGCTCGTGTACTTCGCCTTTACAACACCACCGCTGCCACCGAGTCGGTGACGGGGTTATCTGCGCCCTCCTCAGGCTCTTTTAGGGTGCCGCGGGATCCGCCTGTCAATTTCTGTCGGCGCTACCCAATTTAGAGAGGATAAAAACCGCCCGAAGGGCTGCCTCGTTCGTCGCCTCCACCCGGGTAGGTGGACCGCTGTGGGAGCCCGCGGAGATCGAGATGAGATGCCCGGTCGAGCCGGCTCTCTCCAGATGCTCGATCCACCGCGCCGCCTCAAGCGGGGAGACCGCGGCATCGTTTATCCCGGTAGTTATAAGGGTGGGCGGATAACTCGGGGTGAGAGCGAGATCGAAGGGGGCGTATCGCCGCATCGTTTCTCGGATAATCGGGTCGTTCGGGTCTCCCCATTCGGCGCGGTCTCGGACCGCCAACGGGCGACTCGGGTCTGAGAGAGCGCCTACAACGTCGAGAAAGGGTGCATCGAGGATAACCGCTCCGATCAGATCGGAACGCAGTGCGGCCGCACCCGCTGCCGGGATCGCACCCGCGCTTCTCCCGATGAGGGCGATACGGCGATCGGCGCCCCAGCCGAGCTTCACCAGCGCTTCGGCACAGGCGATGAGATCGGTAGTACTAACTCTTTTATCCCGGCCCCGACCCGCAGCATGCCACCCCGGTCCACCCTCACCCCCGCCCCGGATATGGGCCACCGCCACGACGAAGCCCCGCTCAAGAAGGGGGAGGTAAAACGGATCGAACTCGGTGGAAGCGTTGGCTCCGTATGCACCGTACGTTGAGAGCACGACGGGGCGGGTGCCGCTCCGTTCGATGTCTACCCGATATGCAACCGTTATCGGAATCGCAACCCCATCGGGTGCTCGAGCAGAGAGATGCGCGATGGTGTATTCACCCGCTGAATGGCGCGCAACCTCCATCTGCGCCTTCGGGGCGAAGCTCCCGGTTGTGAGGTCAAGCTCATAGAGGAGTGGGGGATTAATAAGGGAGCTGAGCTGCACCCGCACGGTGGAGACATCGGGAGATGGATGAGCCCCCAGTGTAAGAGCGGTAAGACCGAACGGCGCGGCGATCCGACTCACGGTTGGAGCGCCTCCTCCGAGAGAGACGAGCCATAGCGCCCCCCGATTCTCCGCTCTGCCGAAGAGGACGGCGTGCTGCTGGAAGCAGCGTATCCCAGAGATGTGCGCCTCCTCCCCATTCATCGGAAGCTCCTGAGCCTTGCCCCCGGGGCGGCTCACCCACACCGCATTGCGCGCCGAGTTGCGCTCGACGAGGAGAAGGAGCCCCTCTGGGGAGGCGCACCCGTCGAGTACCGTACTCCCGTTGAGGGGTGGGGGGGCGGTGAGTCTATTCGGCTGAATCTTCGGCGATGTGGGATCGATGCTCCACACCGTTCCTCCGCGGGGTGAGATATCGCGAACGATAACCGCGCCCGCGCCGCTCGGATGGATCGCGATATGTCCATCCTCTTTTACCCTCAGGGGAATCGTTTCGATCGCGCTGCCTGCGCGGAGCCGCAGGAGCTGCGTCGCGCGGAGCCCCTCGGTCGTCGTAAAGATAAGATTCCCTCCAGCGCCCCATTCAGCCTCGTGCACCTGAGAGGCGAGGGGACCGAGGATGTGCCCCTCAGGCAATTCACGGGTAAAGAGTTTAAAATCACCGGACCCTCCGATATCAAGGGTGACGGCGAGCTTTTGATTGTCGGGGGAGATACGGAGAAGTCCGATATCTATCTGGCCGGTTGGGAATTCCCGATTGAGATCGAGCACGATCTCCTGAGGCTCCCCGCCCCGACGGCGGAGGAAGATCGGATAGCGCTGCCCAGGCGTTTCGGCGGAGAAATACTCGAATGAGCCGAGGCGTATCGGCGCTGCAGGCGGGGGCCACCCCCCGGGCGAGCGCCCGTGCATCTCTTGACCGATGGTCCACACCATCCCGTTTTCTGCCGCTTTAAACCGGGCGAGGTCGGCCGCTTTTGCTGCGTGCCATCCGGAATTTACGGGGGCGCTTAAGGCGACCGAGGAGTCGAGCCGGGGAGCCTCAACCTGAGGCTGCGGGGCGCATCCCCACACCCCCGAGGCGTAGGCGAGACCGATTACTATTCGGTTAGGTAATCTCATCACGTCTCCTCAATTCATCGAGGAGGCTGCGAGCGCCCCCCTCGATAACTTTATGTACTTCGACGAAACCGCCCTGGACTCGAAACGGATCGACGACATCGAGGGGTTCCCCCGTTCCGGCGTCCCGTATCAGCGGGCGCAGCTTAAAAAGGTTATCGCGGGGAGCAAGCGGGGTGGCGGCGTCGATATTAGCCCGATCCATTCCGATGAGAAGATCGAACTCCCGGAAATCAGATCGTTCGAGGGGACGAGACCGGTGCCCGGTGAGATCGATACCAAACAGCGCCGCTGCTTGGATCGTCTCGGGGTGAGCCGGTGATCCGAATCCGGCGTGTGTTCCCGCCGACTCGATCCAAAAACGGTCGTCGAGACCCGCCTCTCGCGCGAGCGCTGCGAAGATCCCCGCGGCAGCGGGTGAACGGCAGCTGTTGGCGGTGCAGAAGAAGAGGATCTTGACCATCGCGTTCGCTCGGGTGGCGTTCCTCGGAGGCAT
>JBJOHD010000109.1:0-7561 GCA_046047875.1 Pseudomonadota bacterium
AGCCTCGCCCTAACCTCGCGCGCAGTCTAGCTAACCCGACCTCGACAACCCAGCCGAGGCAACCCAGCCTCGATAACTCGGTCGAGATAAATCGAAGCGGGGCCGATAGCTGCAAGGAGGGCAAAAGCGACCCTCTTCTCCGGCCCGAACAAACCCCGGACAATCGCCTCGGCGGGGTTCTTCGCCCGCAGGTCGAGTCCTTGGACGAGGTCACGCAATCGCAGCTCATCCCCCTCAGACAGCGGCTCCGAAAAAGCGACGATTACATCGTTTGGCTCGACCGTCACCGAGGCGAGCTCAACCGAGACCATCGAATGAGCCCCCACGAGCTGCTCCCGTGCCTGCTGCGCGTTCAGCCCCGCATCGCGCGGTTGGTCAAAGAACGGAAAGAGGCTCGCTCCCCGAGCGAGATAGGCCGAAGATCTCCCCGCTCGACCAGCCGCCACACACTCATCCTCGACCACGAGTCCGATGAGCGATGCCGACATTCGGCCGCCCGCAGCGAGCTTATGACCGAACTGATACACCGCAGAGTTCGCCTTCTTGAAGGCCGCCTCAAGGATCTGTAGACTCCGCTCGTCTTCCCCTTCTCGCTTCGTGTCAGCGGCACCCGAGGCGAAAAACTCGAGCACCCCCTCCACGAACCGCTCAAGCGCCATCTTCGAAGCGACCTGACTGCTAATGCTCTCTCGGCTTGTGACCGAGGTCGCAGCCACGAGGCTCCCCGGAGTAAGCGATGGGTTGAAGGCTACATACGACGCATCCTCGGTCGCGGTGTTTCCACCCCGATAAAAAAATATGTCGATTTTGGTCGGCTGCACCCGTCCGTCCCCTAAAAGTCCCCGCTAATTTATTACGCCCCCCGCACGGGGGCAAACGGATTATTTTACGTCTCGCTGGAGGAGCGCCGCCGGCACCCCCTGCTCGAGCGGCCCCTCGAGCGCGCCGAGCAGCGAGCGGTGCCGATTCATCCACCCCCCAAGGTACTGATCGTATTTCTCCTTGGCGCCGAGGGTCTGATAATGGGCGCGCTCTTTACCCAGATAACGATTCAAAACCTCATCGACCTTGTTCGCCCTTGCCGCTAGCTCCCCAGATTCGGCGAGCGTTTTGGCGCTTATCCCGCACTCCTTAAAAGCCTCGCGCATAAACCGATCAGCCCGCCCCGCGCCGTAGTTGATCGCTCCATTCCCGAGTGCAACCCCCAAGAGCGCGGTGCTGTTCTCCCGCGTGAGCGCCGCTGACATGATCCCCGCCCGCTCACTCGCTCGGGCAAGATCCCCCACACCTCCTCGCACCCAAACCTGGTCGTGATATATCGCTATCGCCTCCCCCTCAGAGAGCGACTTCACCGATTTTGAGAACCGCGAACTTTTGTCGTTATCTTTCAGGTACTCCTCGTAGAACGGCTTGGTAATGCCGTAATTAGTCGGTCCCGCGTGATCGACGGTGTACCCACCCTCCCAACGTCTTACGAAGCTCATCATCGCTTGAAAGCGGGGATCGTTACCTGAAACCTTCAGCGCCTCGTCCCGCCAGTCGTTGAACTTTGAGAGCCCCACCGCGGCCCCATTCACCTCAGCGGAGGAGCCGCGGCTCACGACCGGCCTGGGCTCCACCTGCCGGACGTTATCATCGATAAGCCGCTCCCACGTCTTTTTCCCAACGACCCCATCGGGAGTGAGCCCCTCCTCCCTCTGGAAATTCTTTACCGCCCGCTCGGTCGCAGGGCCGAAACTACCATCGACTTTCACCTGAATCCCCTCCTCCCGGAGCTCTGCTTGCAGGAACTCGACGATCTCACCCTTATCGCCGCGATCGAGGGTCGGTAGATCTTTAAGAGCAGGTGTCCTCTCAAAAGGCCCCCCCACCGGCGCACGGGGCATCGAGACCGCGGAAAGGTCGAAATCTTGGGCGTTGTCGACCCCCGTCGCTTGCTTTTGTGGTTGAGTTTTTACAGAGCTCATAAGCTCGCCATGCCCCCTCCCCCCTCGGGAGAACGGCTGAGAGTCATACTCACTAAATATCCCACCGCTCTTTTGATACTCCCCGTCCCGACTGAAGCGACAGACCGCGCCCTCCAAGCTGCTTTTAAGAGCCCCTAGAGCCCCGCCCAGAGGTCCGGAATGCGGGGAACAGCCAGGATCTCGCCCCCTCAGGTGAGAGGGAAGCACCACGATACCGATCGATGCCGGCCTAGTGGATATCAGTTTTATTTTCGTGACTCCGCCATCGATCGAGCTCGATGTCGTACCGGGCGATAAGTTGGGGCGGAACCTCTTTTGCCACGAAGAGATCACGCAGCATCTCGAAGACGGTGAGGTTATCTCGCCAAGAACCGGCGGTCCACCCTTTAAGACTTCCACCCTCGAAAAGAAACTTATTGCCCTCGGCCATGGTTGATATCTTCGATGCACAGACGATTGCATTCGGACCCTCATCCCAATTCTCGAGGCTCTTCAGCACTGCGATTTTTCGGTCCCACCAGTTCCGATGATTAGGACTTTTGGGGGGCTCCGTCACCGCGCGAATAAGCTCGTGCACACCTCCTGAAAATCGCTCTTTCACGAACCGCTCAATCGTCGCGTTCGGAGCATGCGCGACATAGCCCTCATAAAAATCATGCATGAATCCCGCCGCAACCACCGCGCTCGATTGGTTCGCGCCGAGAAGGAGGAGCCCTACCTCAGCCGAGTGCCGAAACATCGACAGCTGCTCGTCAGGCCCCCACGGTCGAGGGCGGGCACCCTCGAAAAGCTGGTGCGAGGCCCAAGCGGCTCGGGAGATAAAGTGCCTCTCCTCGGCTGAATAGGGGGTGCCTCTCAGACTCGCTGGATCAACTTCACCGAGAAGCGCCGTAACAACAGTATCTTTTCGTTGGAGCCAACCCACTCGATCATCCATGGCTGGAGGGGGCACAAGATGGACAAAGCTCGACATCTTGCCCCCCGGGGCTATCGGACCAAATTTTCGATCTATCGTCGCCTCGAGATCCTGAATCGACCCTCGCACGAATCCTTTGGTTGAATCGTGTAAGAGACCCGCCACCACTATATGAATCGGAGCTCCCCGCGCCACGAGGTCGCAAGCCGCCTCCACAGCATGTGGCATGAGGGGGGTCGAGACCGGAGAGTTTCCCACCGGAGCATTCAGATGGCGCGGCTCGTAGATCTTCGCCGCGAACTTAAGCGCATCAGTCAATTTGAGCAGCTCTGCTGACCCAAACGACTGCCCCCGATCTCCAAATTGAGATCTCAGGGACTCTCCGCTGAGCGGCGGGACAGCCTCGATTACCTGCTTCTTCGGCTGTTCTGCGTCCGGACTCGGCAAATCAGACATCGATACCTCTGGAAGAACTCTCTACCTATCGACAACCCAAAGTTTAACCCAAATCAAAACCCTAACCAAATCATCGCCCTCCCACGTGGGTAGTTGACTAACCCCCCGAAGCACCCTCAAAATTTGAGGAAATATAAACCTCTTCAGATACCAACCGTTATGACCCAACTTCTGCAGGAAACCGCTGAAACTGAGCTGGGGAGGAAGGTCTCAAAGGTCGCCGCTGGCAAGCGTCGACTCACCATCGTCACCGGTGGACAAAGCGGGGTGGATCGAGCAGCGCTCGACGTGGCGCTGCATCTCGAACTTCCCATGCGTGGGTGGTGCCCGACAGGGCGTTGGGCGGAGGACGGCCCGATAGCTCCCTGCTACCCGCTTCAGGAGACCGGCAGCCCGATCCCTGCGGTTCGCACCGAGCTTAACGTGATCGATTCCGATGGTACCCTTGTCCTCTCGAGAGGCACACCCACTGATGGTACCCCTCTTACCGAGGAGCGTGCGGCGATTCACGGTCGACCGGTTTGGCGGATAGACCTCGACTCTGCTGCCGAGCCTCGCTCATTTTGGCGATGGGTAGAGGAACACTCGATCCGAATATTGAATATCGCTGGTCCCCGCGAAAGCTTCTCGCCTGGCCAGATCTATGCCCCGGCCTATACCCTCCTCCTAAAACTTCTCGATCCGACGACCGCCTAACGCCGCTCGCATGAGCTCACTAAGGATCTGTAATCGCATGCCACCGATCCGGGGCTAAGAGGACGCGGAGCTGTAGGCGCGCAATCCCCGCCTCCAAAGAAGCAGTGCAACCACGGCAAAGAGGCCGGTCACCCCGAGGGTGTAGAGAACGATCCCCCAATCGAGCGGTTCAAGAATCACCCGCGCGGGATATGAGGCCATCAATGCAAACGGCAGAACCGTGATGAGCAAGGTTCTAAGAACCGTTCCGTAAATTCGGTCGGGACGCTCGCAAAGCTGCACGATCGAGAAAAATAGGTTATCGAGTCCCCGCCCGGAGTGGATCCAAAACACCGGCATCAGAAGCACGAGCCGCATCAGGTGGTAGAGGATCGCCCCGTTCATCAGGAGAAGACAGCCTAGCCCGAGCTGCAGCGGCGTGGGGGGCACGGGGAGCCGCCCGAGGAACCAAGCAAGGAGCCCCAGCGCGACACACAGGTTGCAGAACGAGCTTAAAGAGAACTCGCGGAGGCTCACACAGAAAAGGGTCGAGACCGGGCGGGTCAGGTAATAATCGAGGTCACCTTTGTTTACGAGCTCCGAAAAGCCCCACAGATTTGTCGCACTAAACGTCATCTGGAGTGCATCGACTACCAAGAAGCACCCGAGAAACACGAACACCTGCGCCTCGCTCCACCCCCCGAGCGCCGAGGTATTCGAGAACACCACGAGAAAAAAGAGGATATCGAAGAGATAAAAACCGATATCCATGAAGAAACGTGCAAAAAACGCAGCTCGAAAGACGGCGCCCCGGCTCACCGAGAGCCTAAGAAATGCCGCGTAGAGCCTCATATACCTCAGCACACCGATCATTGGCCTACCCCGGTATACCGCGCAACGCCGCGGCGCCACACCGCCGCGATGCAAAGGTGCCCGATCACGCTCCACACCGCGACGACACCGATCCCCCGAGCGATATCGATCGCTCCGAGCTCACCGAGAAACGCCCGCACTGGGAACGAAATAAGGTATGGAAACGGGGTTACGGCGAGGATCTCTTGCGCCCATAGCGGGAACGCCGCGAGCGGAAGGAGCAGCCCCCCGAGAAAATTCGCAGCAAACATCAGCGATACCGGCAGACTCCACACCTCCTCCATCCAAAACGCCGGAAGCTCAAGAAGGAAAGCGAGCACGTAGTAGAGATACGCCGCCCCGAGACACGCGACGACGCCGAGCGCAAACGACCCCGGCTTCAGCGCCGCACCGGAGAGCGCACCCCCCGGATTCATCCCAACGACAAGCGCCACCAACGCGAGCTGCAGGAGCACCAGCACCGATTGGGAGCTCTGCTGCCCCAGTTTATAGAGGAAGAATGAGGTCGGGAGGACAAAGAATTTAGTCAGTGAACCATCGTATATGTCGCGCGCCACAAACCCGAAATCGGGGCGCACGAGGAGCGCCACCAGCGCCGCAAAGAGGTAGTACACCACTAACTGGCTGAGCGTGTAACCACCGACAGCGGTCATCCCAGTTGCACCGAACACCGCCGCCCACACCGCGTACCCGAGGATCCCTTGTACCGCGACCGACAAGATCGAACGGATCCAAAAATCCGCGCGATAGGCGAATCGTCGGCGGAGCTCGAGGGCGAGGATCTCCAAGAACGAGGACGCCGCGCTCACGCTGTCTGCTCCCGCCGCATCAGCCGCTCGATGATCGAGCTCAGATCTTGCTCCTCGATCGCAAGATCAAGCACCGGCAGCCGCTCGAGCGCGCGCTGGACCACCGTGGTCACCGCGTCGCGGGGTGCCTTCAGCTTCACGACCCCCTCGTCGGCTGAGAGGATCTCGAGCCCAGTTTGGGAGAGGTCGCACGGACGGTCAAGGTCGATATGCACCGTGACGACCTTGTGATCCGTATGTTTGTTCAGAACCTCTTGGAGGCTCCCGTCGTAGACGAAGCGCCCCTCGCGGATAATTACGATCCGCTCGCACAACGCTTTGATATCCTCCATGTAGTGGGAGGTGAGGATGATCGCCGGCTTTTGCCGCGCCCGATACCGTTTTAGAAACTCCCGAATCGCGTGCTGCGCCGCGATGTCGAGCCCGATCGTCGGCTCATCAAGAAATATCACCTTCGGCTCGTGGAGGAGCGCCGCCATGAGCTCCATCTTCATCCGCTCCCCAAGGCTGAGCCGTCGGATCGGCACGTACAGGAGGCTCCGTACATCGAGCGCCGCGCTCAACTCATCGATTCGCTCGGCGCACCGGCGCTTGTCGATCGCGTAAATCTCGCGAAGCAGCAAAAAGCAGTCTGCCGCTGGGAGATCCCACCACAGCTGAGCCTTCTGCCCCATGATAAGCGCGATCTGCCGGCGGAAATCGTTCCGCCGCTCGTGGGGGGTGAATCCCAAGACCCGGGCGTATCCCGCAGAGGGCTCGATGATCCCAGCGAGGATCTTTACCAGGGTGGTCTTGCCCGCGCCGTTTGCACCCACTAAGCCCACGATCTCGCCGGGCGCCACATCGAGGGAAACATCGAGGAGAGCGTGTCGGTCGAACGATCGGCGGCTGAAGAGGCTCTTCAGAGAGGCTTTAAGTCCCGGGGCCTTTTCAAACACCCGGAACCTCTTCCCTACCCCCCGGACCTCGATCATGCGCCCCCGTTTATCCGAAGAGTTTACGGGCGCGACGGATCGCCTCGAGCAGGGGCTGGAAATCGTCCTTCACGGTGTAGACCCCGAGGCTCGCACGCGCAGTCGCGGGGATCCCCAGCCGCCGCATCAGCGGCATCGCGCAGTGGTGCCCACCCCGGATCTGCACCTTCAAGGTATCGGCTACCGTCGAGAGATCGTGGGCATGAACTCCACCCACATTAAAAGAGAGGATCGACTGCTGATCCACGCCGACCCGCTTCGGACCGTACACCGTTACTCCCGGCTCGTTCCGTAAGAGCTCCCACCCGTGAAGAAAAAGCTCCTCTTCATACGCCGCGATGGCGCTGACCCCAATTGAATTTATGAAATCGATGGCGCTCCCGAGCCCGATAACCTCCGCTATCGGCGGGGTCCCTGCCTCGAATTTTTGCGGGGTATCCGCCCACGTTGAGCCGTCGACCGACACCGTACGAATCATGTCCCCGCCCCCCAGGAACGGGTCAAAACCATCGAGGAGAGCCTTTTTCCCGTAGAGTACCCCAACACCGGTCGGACCGTAGAGCTTGTGCCCCGAGAAGACGTAGAAATCGGCGTCGATCGCCTGAACATCGACCTTGCCGTGAAGCACCGCTTGAGCGCCATCGACGAGCACCTTCGCTCCCACTCCGTGCGCTGCGGAGACTATCTCCCCTACCGGCACTACCGTGCCGAGCGCATTCGATAGCGCGGTGAGACCGACGATTTTTGGCTTGAGGGTCGAGAGCTTCTCCATGAAGTCTTGCCGAATGAGCGCTCCCTCGGCGGTTACATCGGCGAACACCACCCGCGCATTTCGTCGGCTTGCAAGAAGCTGCCACGGCACGATGTTGCTATGGTGCTCCAGGATCGTTA
>JBJOHD010000110.1:0-6158 GCA_046047875.1 Pseudomonadota bacterium
AGATCGTTACTCGGAATATTGATGATACTACGTTTGCGGTATCGAATAAGATGGTGACACCTATGAGACAAGAAGAGGCAGGTCAGGCGAATCAGCAGACCGTTATCCCGGTGACGTTGGGACAGACGGGGAATGCATCGTTTCAAGATGAGCTTGAGGCGGGTGAGGTTGCGGCTCGTCAACACGAGTACCACCGGGCCCATGAGTCACTCGCTCGAGCGGAGGCGATGAATCCTTCCTCGATTCGGATGTTGCGGGCGCGTGGCGCGGTTTTCCTTGCCGAGGGTAATATCGATGAGGCAGAAAAATATTTCAATCGCGCAATCGCACTCGACGGCAACGATCCGAAGACGCTGAGCGGCTTGGGAATGTGTGCGATGCAGCGCAAGGTGCCGACTGCCGCCTATGACCATTTGGTAAAGGCGTTACGTATCGCCCCGGACCAGTTGGTAGCGATGCTTCAGCTTATCGAATGCTCGTATGCGCTCGATCGCTTTAACGACCTCGAAAGTTCCCTTCGGCGCTATATGGAGCTTCATCCCGAAGATCTCGACATGATGTACTGCCTCGCTGGCTGCCTCTACAAGATGAATCGGTTCGGTGAGGCGCGACAGCTCGTGGAGAAGGTACTGAGCGCTCGGGCCGATCATGCTGGAGCTCAGCAGCTCCTTGAGCTCCTTGAGAAAGCAGCGGCGACGACCCCTCTCGTGACGCAGATCGAGACGGAGGTAGTTGGACCGAGCCGCACAACCCGCCCGGGAAGTGGGAGTTACGCCATCGAGGAATCAGCCGATGGGGCGATCGGAGCTATCGAGGAGCTAAAGCAGCGGGGCGACTTCGAGGCGGTAAAGAAAAGCTGCGGTGAGCTTCTGGCTCGAAGCGGCCTCACCGCTGAACAGATCGAGCGGGCGACCGTGCTCCAGGCCGAGGGGGAGATCCTCACCGGCGAGCTTGTGAAGGGAGCCCAGCTTTATGACCAGGTCTTAACGCGGAATCCGCACTCCCCCCGAGCCCTCAGCGGTAAGGGCGCATTGGCAGCCCATGAAGGGGACTGGGTAGGCGCTCGCGACTATTTCGAGCGGGCGCTGCGAAGTAATCCTCGATTCGATGTCGCCCTTGCGGGGATGGGGATGTGCTCGACCCACTTCGGTGAGAATGAGCGGGCCTGGGACTTCTATATTCGAGCGACTCAATCGAACGTCGAGAATACTCGGGCGATCCTCGGTCTTATCGAACTTGGGTACCCGTGGCGTCGATTCGTGGAGATAGAAACCGCTTTGAAAGCGTACCTCGAGCTGCACCCTGCGGATCTCGACTTTGTCTACTCACTCGCCGGATGCCTCTATGTTCAGGGCAAGCGGGAGGAGGCACTTGAGGCGGTCTCTCGCATCGAGCTCTTTGAACCGAACAACGAGCGCGCTCGGGAGCTCCGTCAGGCGATAGAGGGGACCACCAGCCATCAATCGGCGAGCCGCTAGCACGCCGGGGGGGCATCCCTTCTCGGGTATCGGATCATTCGGCTGCGCGACCTTTTAGTAGGGTCGCGCAGCCGCTTCGCCATTCGGCGACTTGATACGGTGTCTCATTGTCCTGGGGTTGGACACGTGAGGTATTCGAGGTTGATAAGTCCCTGATATTTCGATTTTTCGCGCCGGGTGTTCAGACGCACCTGGGATAAGGCAAGCCTTGGCGAAATTGTTTAGCGGTGGCAGGAGGTTGCCGATATAACTCTTTGAGTGCTCGAGCTGTGGAGCCTCCCCGGAGTTACCCGTCGGGCGGGTTTATGTGCTCGTCCTTGGTGAGGGCATCGAAGAGAGCAAGGCGAATCGTTATGAGTATCCTAAAACCGATTCTAAACAAGGACTCCGAGACCTCGTGGGAGAAGGCAAAAGAGGTCGCCGGTGTCCTGGGACAGCCGCACCGTTTGTTCACCCAGTGTGTGCGAGATCTCCGCGGAATCCCCGAGGGGAGCTCTCGAAAGAAGATGCTCGAGAGCTCAGCGGTAATCACCTTGTTTCGGAGTGAGTCGTTCAAGACCGTTATCTATTACGCAGCGAAAGCTCTCTACGGGGAAGATGTCGGCAAAAAGCCGATGAACGGAGGGGATCTCATTCAATTATTTGCTCCGGACGAACTTGCCAGCGTGGTTGCGGCGACCCATTTGCATCGGCTTACCGGCAAGAAGGTATCCCCCAAAATCTGGAACGATGTGGTTGAGGAGGTGAACTTTCAGATGCAGACCGGTATCTTGGTAGGCGCTGCGGTTCCCGCAGTCTCTCGCGCAGTGGGCCTTTTGATGGGGGCTGTGCGGACGATCGCGTTCTCGCTGGTTGCAAGTTCGGATGAATCGAAATTTCGGGCGTTCCGACGTGAGCTCGTGCGCCAGGATAAGCTTTTCGATGTCGCTGGAGAGCTCCAGACATGGGGATGTCACCATCTCCAGGTTGCAGCTCTCGTCGTTCAGTCGCTCGGGTACGGGATCGGTCCCGCGACCGGAATCGCTGCTAGTGAGATGCCGGCCGCTGACGATGGTCCGATCGCGTTTCAGTGGTATGCCGCCCGACGCTGGATCGAGTCGATGCTCGAGGAAGAGCGGGCTCCCAGTGAGTTCCCCGCGGAGTCGAAGTTCGGTCTGAATGACCTTAATAAACTTGGGCGTCTCCAGGGCGAGGTTGATAACCTGTACGCTCAAGAATCCTCGATCTGCTGGATCACCCAAAAGCGGGGCACGCTTGACAAAGCGATTATCAGGCAGCTCCGGTCGTTCTACAACGATCCCACCGAGGGACTTGCGGTCACCGGTATGGTGGGCGCAAAGAGCGAGACCGAGGCGGAGGAGATCGTGGCGCAGGTCTTTGAGTAGTTGAACTAACGCTGGTAAGCGCCGTAAACCTAAGTTACTCTCCATCCAGAGCCTTCTCGTAATGGGGGAGTATGTCGTCGAACGAAGTTAGTGGGAATGAGGCGGGCCGTCTGTATGTGCGTCGCCTGGAGGAGGCGGCAAACGCTATCCGAAACCATTTTGGATCGGTGCCAGACACATTAGTCATCTTGGGGAGCGGACTTGGAACTCTGACCGAGCTTGTATCAATTCGGTCGGCATTGCCGTACAAAAAGATCCCCCATATGCCGGGGGTGAGCACCGATGGACACGCCGGCAATCTCATCGTGGGGTCGCTTGGTGCGCGTGATGTGGCGATCTTTCAAGGGCGGGTTCACTGTCACGATGGCCTTCCGCCGAGCGAGGTTGCCTTCGGGGTTCGGATGATGATTCTCGCTGGGGTAAAGCACCTTATCGTCACGAACGCGGCGGGAAGTATCCGTGAGGGTATTGGCGTGGGTGACCTTATGGTTATCGATAACCACATCTCGCTATTTTTGCCCCAGGACCCTGCGCTTCATCTGGAGCATCCCCAACTCGGTGAAAAATTTTACCCACAAACCGACCCCTACGATCAGAGGCTTGGTGATCTTTTCCTGGAAGAAGCGACTCGCCGAGGGTGGGGGAAAAGTTGCCACCGGGGGGTTTACTGCTTCCTCCCGGGCCCCCGGTACGAGAGCCGGGCGGATATCAAGTTTTTAAGGACTATGGGTGTGGCAGATGCCGTTGGTATGTCGACGGTCCCCGAGGTGTTGGCCGGGCTACAGATGTCTCGCGGAGCGTTGAGAGTTCTCGGGGTCTCGACGATCACCAATGTGGCGGCGGGGCTCTCTCATGAAGAGCCGAATCACGAGGAAGTAAAGGCGGCGGGCATTGAGGCTGCGCCGCGGCTCCGTGAGTTGATCGCCCATGTCGTGAAAAGCCTGTAGAGGTCGGGTCCACCGCTGCCCCCTCCATCTCGCGGCTCCCGTCATTGGTAATACCCCCGTTATTGGTAATGTTGTTGCCGAAGAGGTGAGTGCGCTGGGGAGCCGTTCAGCTCCCTAAAACAAAGGTGGGTGGACGTCGTGTCTCGCGGTTAGACGTCAGGTCGCTCAATCGGTCCGAGAGAGTCCCGGTCAGCGCTCTTTTTTCGGAGATGTTTCGCTAATTCTTTCCGATCGAGCCAGACCGTTTCGGCGATGCCCGGTCGGTCCTCGTCTCCGAGGTGGGTGAGCTCAAGCCGCAAACTCCGCCGACGGCGTGAGCCGGAGCTGAGGATTCGATCGGGGGAGATGACGGCCTTCCCGTAGCGGGAGAAGGCGTAACTGAGGATAAGACCCTCTACACAGCGAGGGTCGACCCGCATCGCGATTTCGTCGCCCGCGCTCCACGGTGCTATTTGGAAATCTCGATCCCGCTCGGCGAGCCATGCGGGATCGATCCCAACCGTGGGCAAGTCGGCGTAATTTGCCAGTCCTTTGGCGGGGTCAAAGAGAGTTGTCCCCCTTACAGCGACGTGTTTCGGTATCGAGAAAAAAGCTTCAGAGTCGGTTTCAAATCCGAAGAGTCCAAGGAGACGCTCCTCGTCCTCATCCGGCATATTGATGAAGGTGAGTTGGCGTAATTCGTTCGAAAAGAAGAGATGGAGGATCTCACAGAGACTCTGCGCCTCATCGACGATCCCTTTGGCGATTTCGAAGTCTGCTGGACGACAGACCTTTCCTGGCAGAACAAGAGCTTCCATGTATATCTCCTCGGATAACAAGCCTCGGAGATATCATCGGTCCTTCCGGGGGAAAGTTGCGGTGTCCCCCGAATTTTTTTATCTCTTTGAGCTTACTAAGAGGCGCTTCCCGCCGACTTACGGAGCGTTTCAAGCTTCGCTTCTAGTTCGGGCGACTTCTCTCCGAAATCGCGCGCTCGCTCGAATGCAATGATCGAATTTTTCAGGTCTTTTTGGGCCTCATAGGCGGAGCCGAGGGTGATATACAGCTCCTTCGATGGTTTTATCTGAAGAGCCCGCTTCGCCATGCTCACCGCCATGTCGGATTTGCCATTCGCTAAAAGAAGGGAGCTGAGGCTTGAAAGCACTTGGGGGTTTTTGGGATCCTCTTCCGCTGCTTGCATGAAAAGTCTTTCGGCATCGGGGAGCCGTCGGCTCAATGTATACAACGTGCCAAGTCGAGCAGCGACGTTCGGATAACGGGGGTCGAGTTTGAGCGCTCGCTCATATGCACCGGTCGCCTCCTTCACCTTTTTGGATGCGAAGTAGGCATCACCGAGGCGAGCTTGAAGCGAAGCATCATCGGGATACTTCTCCGAATACTCTTTAAGAAGAGCTACCGCTTCGGTGCTCTTTTTATTCGTCAGATACATCGCCGCCAGATTGACCACCGCGGTCACATTTTTATCGTCGGCGGCGAGCGCGCGTTTAAACAGATCCTCAGCTCCCGCAAAATCACGTGCATTCACCGCGAGCACCGCCTTCTCGTTCAATTCGATCGAGAGCGGAGCTGCTTTATAACCGGTGTCAGGTGCTTGCTCCGCGGTCTGAGGCTTCGGGGCGGCGAGAACGAGAAGGGGGTGAGGGACTATAATGAGCGATATGAATACCGCCAAGCTCGCCGAAGATACGCACATTCTCATAGTCATCAGTTTTGGAAAAAGTTAGCACCGACTCCGCTCGAGCGTCGGAAAACGCTGTGGAGTTTCCCCCGGTGTCGCTACGCTCGATAGACTATACCGACTCCAGCGATAATCACAATAAAGAGAAGGTTTCCAGCTGCCATAGAGTTCAGCAGCCGCGGAGGAATAGCGCCATCCTTCTCATAGGAGTTCAGGTGGTTAAAGGTAGATGCAAGGGCGGGAATGAGGGCAAACACAAGAAGGTAACCCGACCCGACCTCTCCCAATTGCACCAAGATCCCACACAGAGCGGGACAGGAGACGGTGGTTAGTATGGTGAGCCGGCTGAGGATCTTACGTTTTCTTACCGGTGCCTCCGCTAAAGTCTCGATGCTTCCGGCGAGTGAAAGCGCCGCACCGAGGCAGCCGCAGGCGAGCGCGAATCCGAACGTCTGCCACAGCCAGGCACCGGAGGAGAGGAATAAGCTGAGGTAACTTACCGCGGTCGCCGCGATCAGTCGGGCGAGAGCGGCGCTGATCGGCCAACGGAGCGCCGCGAGGCGGAGCTCAACGGAGCCGAAAAATATCGCTGCCAGACCGAGAGTAAAGGCCTCCGGAGGTGACATCGCTTTGAATGCCTGAAGCAAGCCCACCAAAGCGAGCGCCAATA
>JBJOHD010000111.1:0-4437 GCA_046047875.1 Pseudomonadota bacterium
CGAACTACGGGGGCTGATAAAGACCTTGGGCCTTGGAGATTCGGTCGCGATTCTCGGCTCAATCGCGGACAAGCTCCCCCTGATTTACGCGATAACCGCGGTCTACTGCACCCCCTCGCTCCTCGAAGATTTCGGTATATCGGTACAAGAGGCAGCTGCCACCGGGGTACCGGCGGTGGCGAGCTCGCAGGTGCCGTATGCAGTCGAGTACCTTCTTACGAACGCCGTCGACGAGAACCCCTCGCCAGGGGACCCGGAGAAACTAGTTCGCACCGGGGCCGGCGCGATCGTGGTGGAACCCGACGATCTGCCGGGCCTGACGCACGCCCTGCACCTGCTCCTGACCGATGAGGCTCTACGGAAAAAGATGGGGGATCGGGCGCTCCGCATCACCATTCCGTATTTCACCTGGAACCGCATGGTACGACTCTTCTTCGATCGCTTCGGGATGCCGGTCGACTAATCGACGCAAACGAGCAGCGTCTCAATTTGAGCGACACGCTCAAGATTATTATAGTCGAAATAAGCCCTCATTTGTGGAGCTTATCCACCACTGCTGGTGCCCTCCCTCACTTTTTTAGCGGGGTATCTAGCCTCACCGTTGGTTATCGCGTATTTTAAAGGCGAATTTAGTGAAAGGCCTTACCATGACTCTTGCTGCTCAGTCCGCTCGCTCCGGGGAAACTATCCGTCCCGGTGATACGAAAGACACCCAACCGATCTCGGCGAAGGAGATCCTCGCTACGACGGCTCGGTACCAAGGCTCGTCGACCTGGAGAAGCATCTGGCAGCTTCTGAATACATTCATACCTTTTTTCGCTCTTGCGGCAGCGATGTACCTCACCTACTCGGTGAGCCCGTGGATCACCGTGCTTCTCGGAATCCCGGCGGCGCTCTTCATCGTGCGGATGTTTATCATCCAACACGACTGCGGTCACGGCTCGTTCTTTAATTCTCGCACGGCGAATAACACTGTCGGGATGGTGTGCAGCCTCTTTACCTTTATTCCTTATTACTACTGGCGGCGGCAGCACGCGATTCACCACGCCACGAACGGTCTCCTCGAGCAGCGGGGCCAAGGGGATGTCGATGTACTTACGGTGAAGGAATACCTCGCGCTCTCCCCGGTGAAGCGTTTCAAGTATCGGGTCATCCGAAACCCTTACGTCTTTATGTTTATCGGACCGATATTCTTTCTCCTCGTCTCGAATCGCTTCGCCTTCGACAAGAAAAAGACCACCGTTCGCGAGCGGGCCAACGTATATATCACGAACGCAATGCTCGCCGTTTTACTCGCGACCCTCGCCATCACGATGGGGTTTGAGCAGATGGCGATCACGGTATTTCCGACCTTGTGGCTGGCAGCAGCGCTCGGTATTTGGCTCTTTTACGTACAGCACCAGTTTGAGCAAACCTACTGGGAGCATACCAAGGAGTGGGACTACGTTGATGCTGCGCTGAAAGGGAGTTCGTACTTAAAGCTGCCCCGGTGGCTCCAATGGTTCACCGGTGATATCGGGCTCCACCATATTCACCACTTAGCTCCGCTCATTCCGAACTACAAGCTTGAGGACTCGTTCAACGAGAACAAAGCGCTTCAACAGGTCACAATCCTGAACTTCTGGCAGGCGGTGAAGACACTGAATCTATGCGCGTGGGACGAGGAGAAGCACCGTCTCATCTCGTTTCGAGAGCTCCGCGCCGCGGTGCGAGCAGCCGAGGCTTAACCCGCGCCGCCTCCGTTCCCCGATATCTTCAAAAAACCGGAGGGCGCACGACCGAGCGGCGACCCGGGCGCCCACTTCTATTCAGCTGCGGCGGAGTCGGCGAACTCGTCCTCCTCAAGCGCCTCAGGGGGATTTCCGTCGTAGATTAAGCCCTGCCGAAACTGCTGATACGCCGATTTCGTAAAAAGGTAGAAATCAACCGAGCTCTCCTTCCCCGCTTCAACCGCTTCGATCAGCCCCGCCCGCTTATCGACGTATTTAACGGTCGTCGCCCCAGCCGAAAGTCCCACATCGATCGGATTAGGAGTAACGAGAAACGAGACGAAATAGAGCGGGTCGAGGGCGAAATCGGCCACGGTACCTACCGTATCGCGCAGATTGCTCGGTCCAAGAAACGGGAGCACCATATACGGGCCGGTTCCAACACCGTGGTAACCGAGCGCAGTGCCGATATCCTCTTGATGGTCTTCAAGCCCCACGTGCTTCGCTACATCGATGAGCCCCGCAACACCGAACGTCGTGTTCAAGACGAACCGACCGGTGTGCTCAAGCGCCTGGGTAAACTTTAGTTGAATGATGTCGCTGACGAGATACCGAGGATAGCGCAGGTTACGGAAAAAATTGGTGATACCGATCCTGAGGGGGGGCGGGGTATTTTCGTCGTACGCCCGTGCGACCGGTTCAAGGATATGAACATCGAGGGTATCGTTGAAATCAAAGATCGCTCGGTTCGTCGACTCCCACGGATCTGGCACCTCATCTTGAGCGGAGGCAGGAAGCGGGAGAGCCACACAAAGAGCGATTGCCCAGAGACAAATCCCCCCTCGAATCAACGGTTTCAAATGCATAGCGCGTTCTCTCCCCCCGAGCGTTCGGTTCACTATAGTCCCAATAACAGAGCCCCAACAAGGGAGGAGATGACCGAACTCAGCTCGCCATATGCCCGAGGATCAAGCGACCCTTTACAACGGTGGGGCTCCAGCTCGATTGAGAGGGATAGCGAGGCAGCTTAGCGTCTTATCGCCTCAACCCCGACGCGACACCGCTCCGGATCGTATCCGATCAAAACGATCGCCTCGGGATGATCTTTACATAGAACCCGAAAACCGACCTTATCGTGGCACGCCACCGATTCCAGCTCGTAGAGCTCGCGGGTGATCGGTATCCACCCCTCTTTAAGCCCTGCGAGGTGCCCCCGCACGGCGGTGTAGAGATACGACGTGCTCTCTAGTTCACGGTAGATCTCTGGTTGTTGTGCGAGCCCTTTAAGTTTTTGAACTTCGCTCTCGAATGCGCGGGGAGAGAGCAAGGTTTGGACGACACGACGGAACTCCCCCGGAAAGACCTTAAACCCGTGCATGACCACCCCGTCATCAACCGGTATCAAACGGGGCTGTTCAGCGGCGAGAGATCTGCCATCACGGGTCCGGAGCTCGACTAACGCCGTGGTCGATTGCGCCTCCCCGGGGAACACCGCCGACACCGGGTCGGAGACAAGCCGTCCGGCGTAATCTATCCCCGCGTTCATGCGGATACTCGTAAGGCCACGGATAAAATTTTTAATCTCGAAAGCGATCTGCCGCTGATCAGTTACGGTGGGACTCTCATCGAGACGGAGGACATCCCCGCGGCGGAAGGAGCGCTCGAAAGCTCCCACGACGATCTCGCTCTCGCCCCGTAATGGCGCTTGAGCGAGGCTCAAATCCACCTGCGCCATCACCCGCGCGAGCACCGTCTCGTTCACAACAACCCCTCGTGAAACACCCCGTTGTCCCTCAAGGATACTGCAGAGTGAGGTTCTAATAAATCGAGCGGAAAGGACTACGCGTGCAGCGCTCTGCAACCGTTATTTTCCCTCGGTTTTAGAGGGCTTAGAATAGACCCACCTAGAAACCCAAGCGGGGCCGCCTCGCCCCATCAAGCCGCTCCCCGATACCCTTGACGATCTGCCAGACGGTGAGCGCTGCCAGCCGAGCGGTGCGGCCATCGATATCGAGCGAAGGGTTACACTCAACGATATCGAACGAGGCTACCTGGGGATTCCTCCCACCCGCCCACGCAGCGTGAAGCCACAGATCGGTGGAAAGCCCACCGGCACACGGCGCGCTCACCCCCGGCGCAAACGCTTCATCGACAGCATCGAGATCGAGGGTCAGAAGCGTCGCGACACCGACCCCTCCGATCATCCGATCGATCTCTCGGTTCGACACACCGGAGCGAAAGAGGCACTCCCCACCCCGACCGCGGAGATATTCGAGGTGGGCAGCGGCACACGACTGGGGCTCAACACCAAGCACCGAGTAGCCGAGACAAACCTTCGATGGATCTTCACACGCCTCGCGAAACGGGGATCCGGAGTGCCCCTTTCCATCGACGAGCTCACGCACATCGAGGTGAGCATCGACGTTGATAATGCCGACCTTTCGGCGAGCTCCGACATATCCGAGAAAATGGCCGTAGGCGGTCTCATGCCCTCCCCCAAGAACGATCGGAATTATCGACCGTTCGAGGAGCTCCGTGACGACCTCGCCCAGCGCCGCCTGATCCGCCGCAAGCTCCCCCGTGACCACGACATCACCGAGATCAACTACCCGCCGCCATAGCGCCTCAGAGGACCGCGGAGATTCCGCATCGGGGGTGAACTTATAGAGCGCGCCCCGAATAGCATCTGGAGCCTTAGCCGCGCCGACGCGCCCCCCGTTTCGCTGCA
>JBJOHD010000112.1:0-3893 GCA_046047875.1 Pseudomonadota bacterium
CGAACTCAAAGATTCGACCTATTTTGCGGAGTTGACCCTCTCTCACGGGGACCGCGTCTTTACCCTCGATGCCCGCCCCAGCGACGCGATCGGGATCGCGCTTCGCTCCGAAGCCCCGATTTTCGTGGCGCAGGCGGTGCTCGATCAAGCGAAGATGAATTTTACCCTGCCGCCCGGCGCATCAGAGCCCCCCGCTCAAGGGGAGTCGGGATCCGGTCGCCCCGAGGAGGGGGCAAGTGGGGAAAACGCTCCGCAAGAGCCCCTCCCGGAGGAGCAGGACAAGGACTTCCGGCACATCGATAAAGACAAGTGGAACGACATCCTGAACGAGCTCGATCCCGATGATTTCAAATATAAGATGTAGTTGGTGGGTCGATTCGGTCTACCCTTGATCGCCCCGCCTCTCAAGACTACTATCCAGGCGAGCCGAAAAGGCGACGTTTTTATCTTGAGAGCACCACTGTGACGAACAACGAAAGAACGATCCCTCAATCCCCCGAGGCGCCGCCGGCGACCCCCGCAGGCCACGATATCTTTACCGATCCGGCGCTGCAGCAATCGCTGAAAGAAGACCCGGTTTTTCGGTTCCTTCAACGGAACTGGCGTCAGGTGTTGCTGGTGGTGGGGTGCGTTGTGGCGCTCGTTTACGCTCGCCAGGTCTTTCAAGATACCCGGGTCGCTGACATGGAACGCTCCGCGGATATCTTTAACCGCGCGCGCACGGAGTACGAGCAGATCGTCTCGCTTGAGCGGCAGCTCGGCGATGCACGGAAGCGGCTCGCTGAAAGCGAAAAGATCGCAGCGGCTCCGAAGGATGGGGTCAAGAAGGACGAGAAGGTGGATTCCACGCCGGCAACCCGGGTCGCTGACCTTGAGAAACAGGTGGGCGATTCTCGGCGCCGAATCGAAGGGCATCTCGGTGCGCTCGCCGATGCGCGCTCGCCGTATCGTGAGCTGGGGGTGCTCTATAAAGGTCTACTTGCTCGAGAGACCGCTGAGGCGGGTAAATCGGTGGCCGCGATGCGGGGCGCTTTCGGGATCGAGTCGGGTGTGCCGACCCTCGGCGATAAACCCGCTTTACCCGTTGAGCTTCAGGTGATGGCGCTGGCGCGAACCTTGATCGATTCCCCCGAGACTCGGGGGGACGGCGTTGCCGCCCTCGGAGAGCTCGCCGCTCGCGGGGTGTACACCCGGGTGTCGGCGGGGCTGGCGCTTGCGCAGATAGCCAATTCGGAAGCCGAGCGGGAATCGGCGCGCAAACTTCTGGAGGGTATCCTGACCGCTCAGCCGGAGCAGGAGAGCTTCATAGCTCCGGAGCTCGCCCGGCTCAACGCCGCCAAGTAAGGAGGCGAACGGCGTCGCCCGCGGGGTGAGCGCTTCAGCGCGCCGCAGGTAATCGGGGCGAAACGGTGGTTAGCGATCCTTCCGTGCTCGCCGCACTTTCATCGCTTTTTGGAGATGCTCCCGGGCTTTCGCTTCCCGCTCGCGCCGCTCCCGTTCCTTATCAGGCTGGGTGGTGTTTTTCTTTGGCAACAGCTGAGGTCTCGAGAAAAGCCGCATCTCGAGAGATTTCAGTGAGAGCGCCACCCACGCCATCACCCGGTCGAAGATCGTCTCGCCGTGTGTCACCGTTATCTTGGTCGTCTCCGGCTGATTACGATCCCGCGAGGAGACGGCGTTCCTCGTTCGGAGCGCCAGTGAAGATCTAATCTGCCGGATCCGCTCCGCACTTACTCGCTGCCCACCCTCTTGGATAGATGCTCGGGGGGTTTCGAAGGAGAAAGAGGTGTGGAGCATCTCCTGCGGAGCTTGATTGAGCGTTGCTTGGGGGGGGAGCTCCGCTCCGTGCTGAGGACCGGAGAGCTGTGGGCGCTCCATGCGTGCCTCCTGAAAAGCGCTCGCCTCCACTTCGGTGGAGAGGGCGGCGGTTTTTTTACGGTCGCTTTGCATCGCTCGCTGTTCTCAGTAGACCACCAAAAGCCTATCACCCCGGGGGGTGGCGACCCTCCCGAAGGGTTAGAATTAAGCTAATACCCCGAAAAAACAACAAATAAATTTTTCGGAATGGGGCCTACCTATAGTTATGGGGGGTGGCGGGGCTTAATTACCTGATATTTTTAATGACCTTTGCAAGGGGGAGGTCGCGGAACAGCCCTCTGCGGGGGCCCCTCAACGCTCAGTGTTCGATCTCTTGCACCTCGAGGCCGGTCTCCCTGATCCCTGCTATGACCGACTGCTTATGCGGTTGATCGCGGATCTCCAGCACGAAGGCGATATCGACGTTGCCGGGAAGGCTCGTCGAGGAGCGGTCGTGATAGACCTGCAGGACGTTTGCGCCGAGGCGAGCGACGATACCGGTCGTTGCGTGGAGGGAGCCGGGACGATCTGGCACCGAGACGAGGAGCCGCAGGAGCCGGTTCCGCTGCGCCATATCCCGCTCGATAAGCCGGGAGAGAACGCTGGTGTCGATGTTGCTTCCGCAAACGACCACCGCGGTACGCTTGTATTTTGCGGGTAGGTAACCGGCGAGAAGCGCCGCGATACCGGCAGCACCCGCCCCCTCAACAACGGTACGCTCCAGTTCGAGGAGCCGCATAATCGCATCGGCGATCTCGTTCTCGCTCACGGTCACGACCTGATCGACGTTTTGCGCGATTATCGGTGCGGTAAGCTTGCCGATCGTTTTCACCGCGATCCCGTCCGCTATCGAGGTTGGAGGAATAAGGGGCTGGGGAGCAGTGGGGTCGAGCTTTTTCGCTCGCGCGGTGACCACCCATTCCGATTGGACACCGAGGAAGAAGATATCGGGACGCTTCGATTTAATCGCGGTTGAGATACCGGAGATGAGCCCACCCCCGCCGATCGGGACGATCACCGAATCGAAATCAGCGAGCTGCTCCATGATCTCGAGTCCCGCGGTCCCTTGGCCAGCGATAACCGAGGGGTGGTCAAAGGCGGGGCAATAGGCGTACCCCTTCTCTGCGGCGAGAGCGACACCGAAGGCGTACGCCTCGTCAAAGGTGTTGCCGTGGAGGATCACCTCGGCCCCCGTTTTGCGGGTCGCCTGCACCTTTACGAGCGGTGCGGAGACCGGCATAACGATGTGGCACGGGATCCCCGCTCGGGCAGCGTGGTAGCTCAGCGCGAGCGCGTGGTTCCCCGCGCTCGCCGCGCACACCCCGTTTTTCGATTCGGCGCCGTGCAGCGCCACAAAATTCACCGCACCACGCTCCTTGAAAGACCCGGTGCGGTGGCGGTTCTCCCATTTAATGAAGATCCCTCGACCGGTGAGCTCACTTAAGGTGGGGGAGTGGGTGAGTGGCGTTATCGGTAACGCTGCTCTGATACGGGGGAGCGCCGACTCAATGGCGGCGAGGTTCGTACACGGCGGGGTCTCGGTGGATGGAGTTGTTCCCATGTTCCTCATTTTATTGGATACTTGGGCTCCGAAGCAATCGGGGGATTACGGGGTTCGTTATGGCGCTTCCAAAACAGGTAAGGATTCGCGAGGTCGGTCCCCGCGAAGGGTTTCAGACGCTGCCGACCGTTGTGCCGACGGAGCGAAAGCTGGAGCTTATCGAGGCACTCGGGTCAACCGGTCTCAAAGATATCGAGATCACCTCGTTCGTGCGCCCCGACAAGGTTCCGCAGATGGCGGACGCAGGAGAGGTGGTGAGTCGCTATACCCGCCATCCGGGGATCAACTACACCGGGCTGTATCTGAATCCGAGCGGCTTTATTCGCGCCGAGGATACCGGGCGGCTTCACAACGAAGGGTGGCTCTACCTCGCCGCGAGCGAGACGTTCCTCAAGCGGAACAGCAACACGACGATCGCTGACGGTATCGCGGAGCTCCCGAAGTGGCTCGAGGCGTTTAAGTCGCGGGGGAAGCC
>JBJOHD010000113.1:0-7293 GCA_046047875.1 Pseudomonadota bacterium
GCCCCATACTCCCCCTCGAGACCAAACACCGGGTCGATGAATCGACGCACAACCGCGGCTTCTCTGCATACCTCCTCCTCCCGCTCTTCTCGTAGACGAAGCGTCTCTCGACGTCGCGTGAGCTCAGCTCTTTGAAGTACCCCATCTTTCTCAACAAGCTCTGTGACCAGTCGCTGCAGTCCCACCTCTTTGTCTTTTAAACCGGCCAACTCCCCATCTATCGATCTGCGCTCTCGCCCCCGCTCAGCTATTCTTCGATGCACATGCTGAAGCTCAAAAAGCGCCGCCGAGCCTCGCTGCGGCTGCAGCTCTCCCCGAAGCTGTCGAACCAACTGAGCGAAAGAAGTGTCGAGCTCGCTCCGCTTGCGGGTCAGGCGCTGCCGCTCGGCTGCTGCCTCGTGACGCTGCGCCCCATAACGACCGAGCTCTCCCCGGAGCGCAGCTCTCCGGAGCGCGATTACAGTCGATCTATCCACATCCATAGCGACTCCCTATTGCGGTTGCTGAAGTCGCCGAAAGGCACTGAGGGCGCTCTCGGCGATCCGTGCGACAAGTTCGACCCGAAGCCCCACCTCACCGGCATATACCTGGAGAGCGATGAGCTCGCGGGGGGAAAGGGCTTTGCTGCTCCTTACCTCAGAGAGCAGATACTCCGACGGGTTCGCTGTGTTTGCGCCGATCACCCCCTCGAGTCTACGCAGGATCGCTTGGAACGCCCCTCCCGACCGCTCTCCAATCGGAGTCGCGTTGACACTCATCCCACCAAGCCCCGCGCTCCCCTCAACACCGCTTACCGACATCTGCCCCCTCCCTTTTTGCCAACCCCTTAGGCCACAGCTCTCACCCCGCCGAAGAACGCGTTCAAACGACCCGCCCCTCGAGGCTAGAGAATTTATCCCCCGCGCCCCTATATTCGGGGAAAAGAGATGGTGGTTGCGGAGTTGCAGGGTATTTTTTTGGGGGGGGCGGGCGACCCTAGACGCTATGGCACACGCTGCCGAAAGGATAAAGGCGGATTCTCCCTAGCGTACCGAGAGAAAGAGAGAGAGTTAATCGCCCGTCACGGCGGTATTCCATGCCGCGACAGGCACGCTGGGATCAGTCACCCCGCTTCGATTTAGCTTCGTCGATACTCGCTCTCACAGCCGGGGCTTGCCGCGCCTCGAGATCAGCAGAGAGCCGCGCCACCGCCTCGAGAACCGCACCGTTAAAATCTCGTTGCTGCTTCAACGTTTCCCGCATGAAAAAACGTACGACCGGGAAGGCGAGTTTTTTTACAAAGACGATGAAAGGTCCGATGATCTTACGGTGAGAGGTAATTTTCGGGGATGGTTTCAGGTCTACCTCCCACAGCTGACAGAGCCGCCGTAGGTGATTCAAAGTCTCCGGCGATAACGCGAGAGGACCGTGCCCACCGAGACGATGGAGCTCCCCCACACCGTTGATGTCCGCGGAGGTATAGTCCCCCGCAGCGATACGGGCATCGACCCGCCGAGCGAGTATCTCCTCAAGTTGACGATCGGCTGACCCGATCACCCGGATCCATCCCTCTCGTTGAATCGACCTATCTTCCATCGCGAATCCTCGGCTCATCCGAAATCTTCAGCAGCTCCACCTTCACCGTCATGCGGCTGCTCTACGCTACCCCTAGAAACGGTGCCGCTGCAACTCGACCCACCGCAGTCGATAAAAACTATCCCGCGGGGTAATGTATCCGCTATCGAGCCCCGCGATCGCCGAAATCAAGATCGCCATCGCATCTCGAATCCGGGGGCCAGGTCGATCAAAAAGTCCGAGACCGGGGGCAAAAACAACCTCCCCCCGTTTGACTGCGGAAACGTCCTCCCAACCGGGAAGTTTTTCGAAACGCTTGAAAAGTCGGGCGGAGGCGGTGACGTCGAATCCTCGGGGAGCAACGATGATAACATCGGGCTTGAAAGCGACGATCTCATCCCACGTCACCTCACGTCCCGCCTGTCCTCGGGGGAGCTCCATACTTGTCGCGGAGGCGAGACGGATCACATCGGGTATCCAATACCCCCCTAATTCGAACGGATCGACGCTCTCTACGAAGGCCACCCGCTTATTCTTCATCCGTTCGTAAAAGTTGTCGGCCCAATCCATCAACTGCGCCTTCGAACGTTGAGCGAGCTCGTGGCCCGGGCCCGGTGAGCCGAGATCCTTCCCAAGCCGCTCGAACATCTCAAACACCCCATCGAGATTCCGAGGGGCATAGCTCAATATTCGAACGGAATTCCCGCAGAGAGAGCGCACCCCTTCCGTAAGGGTGAGGACCGTCGGAGCGGTATCTTCAAGTGCGCTATCAACCGAGGTGAGAACGATGTCGGGCCTGAGCGCCGCGAGATCCTCCATCTGCACCGGGTAACGAGAGAGGTGCCGGAACGATTCCTGCGGCGAGCCGTCCTCGGAGGTGACCCGGGGCAACGAGCGGATAGCCTCCGGGGTATCGCACCGGTGCGAGACCCCGACTAGCTCGCTCTCACGCCCGAAGTGACACACCAGCTCGGTCAGAAACGGCTCGAGCGATACGATCCTCATAAACTCACCGAATACACCCCGGTTTTCTATCGCGAAATGACGTCTCACTATAACGTATCGGCTTAAAGGGTGTAAACGAGAAGGAGTTTCGTTTCGGACGAGGATAACCGTGCGCCAGGCCGACCATTTCTCGGATTTTTCTCTCGGTTGACCGTTCGCAAACCCTCCCCCTATACTCGAAAAATCATGAGAAAGATCCCTCGGCTGCTCTCCGCTCTTAGCATCGTCCTCGGCCTCACTGTTTTTGGAGGATGCGCGAAACCCTCGAATAACTTTCCCACCCTCGCGAACACCGGGGTTCTGCCACTCAGCGCCAACAATCCGTATGTTGGGGCGAACCTCTACCTCTCCGATGAGATGATGAAGAGCCCGTATCTCTACCACTTCCTGAAGGGCCGAGGCGCACCGAGCGCCATCGAGGTGATCCAAGACTCGTTTAATCCGACCCGAGTCGTGATGTTTTACCCGTCCGACCGAGAGGTGTACGCCGCCGATGTGGTGGTGCGCGAGAAATCGCACCAATGGATCATTAAGGGTCCTTTCGGCATCGAGCGACAAGATTACCGCTCGCTTGCGGCTCTTGAAAACTCTATGCAAGGAGATCCGGTGCTCCTCGTCGACGGGAAAGCGGTTCGTTTTCGAAAGCCCGGCCCCCCGGTACCTCCCGTTCAGGTTCTGAAACCCCGCGTGCCGACGCCGACCCCATCACCCGCACCGCTTAAAAAGCCGGTGAAGCGGCCTATCGTGAAGGTGCCAGCCGCGGATAAACCCGCTCTCCCGGATCCAAAAGCGTTTAAGCCCCTAAACTCCGATCAACAGGCGATTTTAATGTCACAAGGTTTCGCTGAACGGGCGGAAAACGGCGATGTGATCCACACCGTCGGAGGGGATAACGAGACGATCACCTCGATCTCGGCGTGGTACACCGGGTCGACTGCAAATGCGAAGGCGGTGGGAGATCTTAACGGCTCGAACCTCACCGACCCGCTCCCCCGCGGCAAACGGATCCGTATCCCGATCGCTCTGCTCAAGGAGCTTAAGACGATGCCCGCGAAGTGATCGCTGCGCCCAGCGGTGAAAAGTGCGGCTCACGACACCGGTTGGATACCGAGCACTGAGAATCGCCCACTCAGAATTAAGAGAAATCTCTATCGGGGAATTTTCATCAGGGGTCGAGGGGCAAGCCCACCGGTTTGCCGGCGCCTTCGCGAAGCGAGTGCGCCACCGTACCAAGGGCCCCGCGCCGAGCGGGAGATACCGCGCCGAGCGGGAGATACCGCGCCGAGCGGGAGATACAGCGCCGAGCGGGAGATACCGAGATATAATGCCCAGAAGAGGACTTGAACCTCCACGGACTTGCGTCCACCAGCCCCTCAAGCTGGCGTGTCTACCATTCCACCATCTGGGCAAATCGCCTTCGTCGTTACCAACCGATGCGCCGAACTACTTCGGTTCGGTGCTCCCTGAGGGGGGAGCCGCTGGTGCAGGAGCTTGAGCCGCCTCGGCGGGCGCCGCGTTCGCGGGCTCACTCGGCTGCTGCTCACCCGTCGTTTCTACGGCCGAGCGCTCCATAACCGACCCCTTCAAGGGATCAGCGGGGGCACCACCACGTTCCGCCCCCATGCCAGCGTACATCTTAATCAGTACGAGCGAAGTTATCATAAACAGGACAGCCAACGTCGTCGTCATCTTGGTAAGCACGTTACCCGCGCCCGCCGCACCGAAGAGCGTATTGCTGCCCCCTCCAAAGCTCACTCCGACGCTCGCACCCTTACCTTGCTGGACGAGCACGAGGCCGATAATAGCCACGCACAACAACCCATGAACGATAAGAACGAATGTAAACACCGAAGCTCCCTTTTAGAGGAATCGAACCGACCCCAACCGCTACGAACCGCTCCCGAACATCGGTAATTAGTTAATAACGTTGAGCGCCGGCTGCGACCGAAGATTCTTATCAAGAACGGAGATCAATTTCAACGCTAGGTCGTGAAATATTCCCCCGACCGGGCTATTGGGGTCGGTGGCGGCGGGGACCCCGTTATCGCCCCCCTCCCGCACCTGGGGGTCTATCGGTATCGTCGCCAGGAGCGGTACCTCAAAAGCGTTTGCGGTGCGCTCCCCTCCTCCCGCACCGAAGATATCGTACCGCTTACCGTCGGGGGTAATGAAGCCCGACATATTCTCGACCACGCCTAAAATATCGACGTTCACCTTGCGCAGCATATTCATCGCTTTCCGAACATCGGCGAGAGCGACCTCTTGCGGGGTCGTCACTACTACTGCTCCGGCGAGTTTCACCAACTGCGAGAGCGATATCTGCGCATCCCCGGTTCCCGGGGGCATATCAACGATACAATAATCGACCTCTCCCCAGCTCACATCGTTAAAAAGCTGATTGAGCGCCTTGTTGAACATCGGCCCCCGCCAGATCACCGCATCGTCGGGATTCTGCAGAAAAAAACCGAGGGAGATATATTTGACCCCGTATTTAAGCGGCGGAACAAGCCGCCCCTCGTGATCCTGTACCACACCGCCGCCGCCGAAAAGAGTAGGCACGCTCGGACCGTAGAAATCCCCATCGATAAGCGCCACCTTCGCGCCGGTTCTCGCCAGCGCTACCGCGAGGTTCGCTGCCACGGTCGACTTTCCGACCCCACCTTTGCCTGAGATAATTGGAACGATATGTTTCATAGCTCTCAACGGTAGCCAGCGCGCCCGCACAAATCAAGGCGCTCACCTTCGAGTTAGGCTTTTAAGACGCTTATTTCGTACCTTTTGCGGTATCGGTTGAACCCTCCGGCGCTTTTGCCGGCACCTTCGCGTCGGTCTTCGGCGCGAGATTCTTCCAGCTTAACAGGGCCAGTCGCGCCTCTTCCGTGCCTGAGGGGGCGAGCAAACTCCGCTCTGTAGAGCTCTTTGACTTTAGGGTGTAAGAGTAGGTATCGGTCTTCGTTTTTCCCCCGGTACGGCCGTACATATTTACCTGAACCTGTACCGAATACGGGTCGTCCGAGTTATTAAAAACCCGCATCACCCACTCACGGGAGTTCTTCTTTGATATCGAACCGGTGATCGGCGAGGACTCCTCCCCCCGCTCATCAACCCCACCCCACGGCTCTTGGAGCTCCCGACTCCCGTACCCACCGGAAAGGGAGGCGGCGAGATCCCCGCTCTTGGGGAGGTTCTCCGACGACTCAACGGTCGGAGCCGCGTCCGCTGCCGGGGTGTTTAGACCGGAGAGCGCTCCCAGAGACAAACCGATAACGAATACCGCAGCAATCTTATTCATTTGCACCCTCCCACTAACCAACGATCGAACCGATTCCACTACGAGGCTTCATACCATTAGAATGCGGTGGTAAGCTATGACCGAATTTTAGGGCGCTAAGATGGCTATGAACTCAAACCTATCGATACGCCTCGTTTTCATCACCGCGCCATCCCCGGAGATCGGAGCCGAACTCGCCCGTCAGGCGGTAGAGGGGCAGCTCGTTGCCTGTGTTAACATCCTCCCCGGCGTGCGCTCGGTGTACCGCTGGGAGGGAAAAGTTACGGAGAGCACCGAGGTGCTCCTTATCGCCAAGACGACCGCGGAGGGGGTCCCCCGCCTCGAGCGGTTCATCCGAGAGAATCATCCGTACGATACCCCTGAGTTCGTCGTTGTCGAGCCCGACACGGTGGAATCGCGCTACGCGGAGTGGCTCGCGGGTGCTGTAAAATAACCCCGACTTAGCGCCGTCCCTCGCGTTGATCCACGATCACCCCGATCCCGCTTCCGAGGAGTCGATTGCGCTCCGCCACCGACTCCTTCCACGGCTCCGGAGCCGGCGCAACCGGAACGGGGCCGGAGGTCGACCACATCTTCATCCGATTTTTCCCGTCGCTCACCTCTTCGCCGGGAAGCACGGGCGGCAAACGCTTATCGAAACTCGCGTCCGACCCAGGGGTAGCGAGACCGGGAGGGCGTCCCGTTCCCTCGCTGCCACCGTAACCGACTCCGTCCGCACGGGCGGAATTCCCCCACACCGCAGCACAGCTCACCGCAGCCAGCCCGAGAACAAGTCCGCGCTTGAGGGGGGATACACAATTCATAAAGATTGCCTCTTGAAAGTCGCTTCGATTAAACTAGCGGAGCTCCTTGATTAGATCCGTTCCCCTTTAGATTCAACCGGTATGTCGATCGACTTTAGAATCGTAGTCCTCATTTCCGGCCGGGGATCGAACCTCCACAGTCTTCTCGCCGCTGCCCAACGGTACAGAATAACTCGGGTAATTTCCAACAAAGAGGAAGCTCCCGGGCTGGCGATCGCAGCGAGAGCGAATATCCCGACCGCCTCAATTACCCGCGCCCGCTATCCCACCCTCGATGCCCAAAAGAGCGCGATCCTTGAGGCGGTGGCTCGGGAATCCCCCGACCTTGTCGTGCTCGCCGGCTTTATGCAGATCCTCGCCCCCGATTTTGTCTCGACGTTTCGTCGGCGCATCCTTAATATCCACCCCTCTCTCCTCCCGAAGTTCGTTGGGCTCGATACCCACTCTCGCGCGATCGCTGCCCGAGAGCACGAGCACGGCTGCTCGGTGCATCTCGTTGACCTCGGTCTCGATTCCGGCGAGGTAATCGCGCAAGCGACCGTGCCGATCCTCCCGCACGACACCCCCGAGTCGCTCGGGGCGCGGGTGCTTGAGCGGGAGCACAAACTTTATCCGTGGGTGGTGAACTCGGTTGCTATC
>JBJOHD010000114.1:0-23553 GCA_046047875.1 Pseudomonadota bacterium
CCCTGGGGGCCGGGGCGAACCGTTTTTTGATGCGTGAAATCGCTCCTCCGCCCTTCCGAGGTGCTCTTGAAGTTGAGTAAACCGTTCCTCGGTTGAGGGGTGCGAGGAGAGGAACTCGAGGGGGGCGCCCCCGAGCGCGGGATCGAATTGAGCCCGTCGCCAAAATTCTATCCCTACCGTGGGGTCGTACCCCGCATCGGCCATGAGGAACAACCCGATGTGATCCGCTTCCAACTCCCGACTCTGACTTGTCGGGTTGATGAGCACCGCTTCGATCGCCGCTTCAACAAGGGAGCTCGCGATATTAGCGAGAGGTCCTCCCCCCCGAGAGCTTACGGTGTGGCCCGTAACCGCGCCGGCGACACCAGCGATCATCCGACTCACCTCCTCGTGGGGGTCGGGCGCGGTGTGCCCCGCAAGGACGTGGCCGATCTCGTGGGCCATTACGGTGGCGAGCTCTTCATCGTTTTTCACGCTCGAAAGCATTCCGGTCCAGACAAAGATATAGTTTCCACGGGTCGCCGCTGCGTTCTTCAGATCCTGCCCTTCCAGTACGTAGACATGCCACGGCTCCCGCGAGGCGTGAGCGGCGGTTGTGAGCCGATCGGCGATCTCCCGTACCCGCTCGATCGCGGCGTCGTCCTGAGAAAGGGGATATCGCTCGACCAGCTCGGCGAGCACCGTTTGCCCGTACTGCTCATCGGTCGCGGCGACCGGGATCGCTTGAGGTATCTCTCCGGGGGGAATGGGCGGACGTTGGGGCGCACACCCCGCGAGTACTAGGAGGAGAGAGCCGATCGTGAGCCAACAGGAGATGGAATGAAGCGGCTTCATAAATGAGAAGGTTACGGGGGAACCCGGTGAACCACAACGGTTTGGGGGCTACATGATCCGAGCGAATTGCGCGAACAGTTTTAAATAACTGAGCGGGATGCGGCGGCAGAGTAACCGCATGTCGGCCTCAACTCGAAACGGCTGCCCGCATTCCCACCTGTCTTGGCCGAGGGTTACGAGCTCCTGCTCCATCTCCGCCGCAGAGATGGAGGGGGGGAGGGAGAGCACCTTGTACTCTATCGTGTAGAGACGCCCCACCCCCTTCGCTGCGGCTTGCTGCACCTCTTCACCGCTCGGGGCGAGCTCGTTGAGGCGCTCTTGAGCCTCGCCGATCGCGTTTTGGAGATCGGCGATAATCTGGTTCGAGCTGGGTTCGACCCCTTCGCACCCCACGAGTGCTCCAACCGAGACGATAAGGACAGTTATTACAGTGAGATAGCCTTGTTTTGGGGCGCTCATTATCGAACCTTCCTTTTTGATACTTTTACGCCATTATAGTACCCTTTCCCACTTTCCCGGTAGCTTTTCGGAGCGCCGGGTGGACCGAGTGCATTTTGGGGCGGTGTATGGTTCCAGCGAATTTCAAAATTCAGTACGACGAAGACGCTATCGCCGGGGCGATTGCGAAGCTCGGCCGGGAGATCGACACCTGGGCGCGAGACGTCCGGGCGATGACGTCGTCTGACCTCCTCACCATCCCGGTACTACGGGGGGGGATATTTTTCTTCGCCGACCTCGTGCGCCATATCAAACACTCGGTTGAGATAGCGCCGGTGAGCGCGTGGAGCTACGAAACCGGCGAGAACGTTCAGCGGGACTCCGTCTCGGTCGATGCGGGTAAGCTCGCCGTTGAGGGGCGCTCCGTTTTGGTCGTCGACGACGTGTGCGACTCCGGACGAACGCTCGCTGAGCTCACCGCGTACTTTACGAAACTGGGGGCGCGCGAGGTGCGCTCTGCGGTTCTGATTAAGCGTATCTTGCCCCATCAAACGTTCAGCCCCGATTGGATCGGGTTTGAATACACCGGACCCGAGTGGTTTGTCGGGTACGGGATGGATGATTGCGATCGGTGGCGTAATCTCGGCTCTATTTACATCATTCAGAAGTAGTCCCCGGCGTGACCTTCTCCGCTCCAGATATCGCCCCGCAGGGCGCTCCGGCTGCACCGGTCGAGTACGCTCTCGATATAGTTGGGTTAAGCAAGGAGTTCGTGCGACGAACCCGTCAGGGGGGGCGCAGCGGGTATACGACGCTGAAATCTGCGCTCCTCGCACCTTTTCGTCGCCGGTCGGCGGCTCCGCGGGTCGTTACCCACGCCATCCGTGATCTGACGGTGCGGATCCCCCAGGGAAGCTCGGTGGGGATCATCGGTCGTAACGGTTCGGGTAAATCGACCTTTTTAAAGCTTGTGACCGGGATCTACAAACCGACCCGGGGTACGGTAGCGGTCAACGGCCGTGTGGCGGCGCTCATCGAGTTGGGCGCAGGTTTTCACCCCGATTTTACCGGGCGTGAGAACCTTTTTCTCGGTGGGGTGATGCTCGGTCTTTCGCGGGCCGAGATCGAGGCGCGCTTTGCGACGATCGTTCGTTTCGCGGAACTCGACGGTGTTATCGATGATCCGGTGCGAACGTACTCCTCTGGAATGTTTATGCGGCTCGGTTTTAGTCTCGCGGTGCACACCGATCCCGATGTGCTCATCATCGATGAGGTGCTGGCGGTCGGCGACGCGGCGTTCGTCGCCAAGTGCAAAGACAAGATCGCGGAGCTTCGGCGGGCGGGGAAAACCTTAATCCTGGTGAGCCACGACCTCGACGCGGTCGAGCGGTGGTGTGATGAGGTGGTGTGGCTCCACAGCGGTGAGGTGAAAGATCGGGGAGAGCCCCGGCGAGTGATCGACCGCTACCGCGCGTTCCTTGAGCGAGGCGAGGAGGCGGAGCTCGAGGCGACGCAACGCCAAGCCCCTGGGGTGGAGGTGGTCGCAGCACCCGCCGAAGGTTCCACAGCGGAGTCGGGCCGGTGGGGGAGCCGGGAGATCGAAATCACCGGTATAAAGATCCTCAATCAGCGGGGCGAGAGTCACCTGTTGTTTCATACCGCCGATCCGGTGCGGATTGAGATGACGTATGCGGTGCGGGGATCGGCCGAAGATACCGTTTTCGGCATCGCGATACACCGGATCGATGGACTCGCCGTTTTCGGGACGAATACGGCGATCGAACGGGTCGAGCTTCCGGAGTTGGGACAGGGTGGGCTTGTTGCGTTCGAGATCGAGCGGCTGGGCCTTCTCGACGGCACCTACCGCCTCGATGTCGCGGTGCATCGGAGCGATGGATATCCGTTCGATTATCATCAAGGCGCGCTCCGCTTTTCGGTGCGCTCCCCGGTGAATCATGTCGGGGTTTTTGAGCCGGCGCACCGCTGGCAGATTGAGCCGCACCAGATCGAGCTCGCTGCGCGGAGGGGTGTATGATCGATCATGTCGGGGAATTGTGGCGTTTTCGGGCGCTCATCTCGGCGCTGGTTGTGCGCCATCTCTCGATCCGCTACCGCGGCTCGGTGCTCGGATTCCTCTGGTCGTTTCTGAACCCGCTCTGTTTGATGCTAGTCTACACCCTCGTGTTCAAGTTCTATATTCGGTTCGACTCGGTGCCGAATTATACGATCTTTCTCTTTTGCGGATTGCTGCCGTGGCTCTGGTTTACGAGCGCGGTGAGTGAAGGGACGAGCTCGATCGTAAGCAGTGGTCATCTGATCACCAAATCGATGTTCCCCCCCCACGTGCTGCCGACGGTTGCGGTGCTCACGACCCTTGTGAATTTTCTCCTCTCGCTGCCCCTGCTCTTTATCTTCATGTTCTTTGCGGGGATGCCGTTTCATGCGGCGCTTCTCGGGCTCCCCATCGTGATACTTCTGCAATTCATCTTCCTCGTGGGATTAGCGCTCGGGCTGGGGGCGTTGAACGTGCAGTACCGCGATGTGCAGCACCTCGTGACGAACCTCCTCACCTTTCTTTTCTTTCTCTGCCCGATCCTCTACCCGGTGAGCTCGGTACCGGAGCAGTTTCGGTTTACCCTCGATCTAAACCCGCTCGCCCTCTTCACCGTTTTTTATCATAATCTTATCCTCGATGGGGTGTGGCCATCGCTGAACGCGTGGGTCTATCTCATCGCCTGGGTGGGGTTTGTGATGCTTGCGGGATACGCCATCTTTAATCGGCATCGCGAGGGATTTGCAGAGAGTCTATGAGCGCGCCGATTCATCAGTTTGTGCACACCTTGAGCTACGGGGACGCGATATCAGGGGAGGTTTTAGCCCTGGAGCGATGTTTCCGCGCAGCGGGACGGGAGAGCGAGATCTTCGCGCTGAACGTCCACCCGAAGTACAAAGGCAGAGCCCGTACAATCGCTGAGTTTCCCGCCGAATTTAAGGGTGAGGTGGTGCTGCATTACTCGCTCGGTTCGAGCCTCAACGGGGTGTACGCGGGGTTGGGCAACGCGACCCGAACCCTGATCTATCATAATCTGACCCCGGCGCGGTGGTTCGAGGGGGTGAATCCCCGCATCGTCGATGATATCAACGCCGGGCTCGCCGAACTTCCCCGGCTGTGTGCAGTCACCGATCGCCTCATCGCCGATTCGACGTTTAACGCAGGTGAATTGAAGGCGCTCGGATTCGACGCGCAGGTGCTTGAGCTGCCGATCGATGCGGCGAAATGGTCGATTCCGAAAAACGAAACGATCGCGAGACTCATCGGTGGCGAGCCGGGGCTTCATCTCCTCCACGTCGGGCGACTCGCCCCGAATAAGTGTATCGAGGATATCATCCGTACCTTTTGGTTCATTCGGCGCTTCATCGAGCCTGAGAGCCGGTTATGGCTGGTCGGGATCGATATCGATACTGAACTCTACGCCTACACCTTAAAGCGGCTCGTTCACGATCTTGAGTTAGGGGATGCGGTGACGTTCGCCGGATGTCTGACCGATGACGAAGTGCGGGCGCTGTATGAGGGGGCGACGGCGTATCTGTGTATGAGCGAGCATGAGGGGTTTTGTCTGCCCCTCATCGAGGCGATGTACTTCGGTCTTCCGGTGGCGGCGTTTGGGGCCTCCGCGGTTCCCGATACCGTCGCCGACGGGGGAATCGTTTTTTACGAGAAACGCCATGCGGCGATAGCTGAGATGATCGGGGAGATCTATCGGAACGGGGAGCTCCGTCAAAAGCTCGCGGCGGCGGGCTGCGCCCGGGTGCAGGCGCTTTCGTTCGAACGGTTTGAGAAGCGGGTGGGAGCGCTATTCGGGGATACCACACGCGCCCGTTCCGCGGTCGGAGGATAGGCGCGATGAGTTTTGCGGTAGGGCTCGATACCAGCGCGCTCGACGCCTCGTTTAAAGAGCATGCTCAGCGCGGGATCGGGCGGTACGTTCGGGAGTTAAAGAGCTTCTTCGATCGATTCGGCGCGACTGACGACGGCCCGCTGCGGGTCGATTATTTCGACCATTCGCTTTTTCGCCCCCCACCGGTGCTCGATAAGCTTATTGCGCTCGCCCCCCTTGGGCGGCAGACCTTACGGCAGCAGGTGGTGTATCCGTTGTACGTCGGCGGTCAACGCACCGCCCGCTTCGATGCGCTGCATTTTCCGGCGCACATGGACGCCCCCTCGTGGAGCGGGAAACGTTACGTCCTGACCGTGCTCGATCTCATTCCTCTTATTTGCTGCGATCTCTACGCGAGCGTTCAGCCTGGCTGGCGCTTTCGGCTCGCCCGCGCCCTTGAATTGCGGGCGATCCGGGGAGCCGCTGTTATCGTGGCGATCAGCGAGAATACCGCCCGCGATGTTGAACACATTTTAGATATTCCGCGGGAGCGGATCGTCGTCACCCCGCTCGGTGTCGACGAGCGCTTCTTCACCGCTCCCCCCAGCTCGTCAGCTGAAGCCGAGCTTCGCTCCAGGTACCGAATCCCCGTTGGGCGGCCGGTGATCCTTTACGTGGGTGGGATCGATCAACGAAAAAACTATCGAGGTCTCATCGAGACGTTCGCGGAGGTGCTCCGCGAGCGGGGCGCTCGAGGCGAGACCCTCCCCGTTCTTTTAGTGGTGGGAAAGATTTCAGGGGACAAGGAGTATCCCCGGCTCAAAGGGGTGATCGCTCACCACGGTGTCGGCGATGCGGTGATCGAAGCCGGATACGTTCCGGAGGACGATCTCCCGGGGCTTTATCGGCTGAGTTCGGTTTTCCTCTTTCCGAGCCTCTATGAGGGGTTCGGCATGCCTCCTCTCGAGGCGATGGCGGCGGGTGTTCCGGTAGTGAGTTCTAACACCTCAGCGATGCCGGAGGTGGTGGGGGAAGCGGGGCTGCTCTACGACCCGAAGGATGTGGGGGCGGGCGCGGGAGCGGTAGTGAGGATACTCCGAGATAGTTCGTTGGCTCAGCGGCTTCGGGAGCTCGGGCAGGCGCGCGCTCGCGGATTCACCTGGGAGCGTACCGGGCGAAAGACGGTCGAGGCGTATCGGCTTCTGCAGGGAGCCGCCTACCCTTAGCGGGACTCAGTCGGCCGGGGGGCTAAACCGAGTCGGGGCACTCGGGAGCCGCGTAGACGCCCCTAAGATGCTGCAATGGCTGGTATTTTTTCTGGGACGCGGTGGTGATTCCCCGGCTTTCGTGCTATAGAAACCGCCATGTCGTTCGGTCGTTTACCCCGTATCTCAGAGCAAAGTTTCCTTCTTCTCGCGGTCGTGTGCGCGGCGCTATTGCGACTCGATCTCCTCTTCGCCGCCCAGTTTGTGCTCGATGGGGATGAGGCGATCGTCGGTTTGATGGCGAAGCACATCATCGATGGCGCACCCGTTCCGATCTTCTACTACGGCCAGCATTACATGGGATCGCTGGAGGCGATTTTGGTGAGTGGGCTCTTCTCCATTTTTGGAGTCTCCTCAGCGGCGGTGAAGTTCGTACCGTTTCTCTTCTCCCTTGGGCTCGTTCCCCTCGTCTACCGCCTCGCTCGAGAGGTGACGGGGGAGTTCGGTGCACGTGCCGCCACCGTTCTTATCGCAGCGCCCCCGTCGCCGTTGGTTATATGGAGCTCGATGGCGCGGGGGGGATTTATCGAGCTCGTCGTGATCGGAGCGGGTGCGCTCCTCATGGCGTGCCGTTGGCTTAAGAAGGAGCGGCCCACCGGAGTCTCCACCCTGCTTATCGGTCTCGTGCTCGGACTCGGCTGGTGGGTTAATTTTCAGATCATCTATTTTATCGGTCCGATCGGTCTCTTTATGCTCCTTCATCTTCTTGGAAGCGGGCGAGGCGCGGGACGGCGGGTGGTGTCGCATCTTGCGCTTGGCCTACTGGGCTTTGCGCTCGGGAGCCTGCCGTTTTGGATTTACAATTTTGAGTATAACTTTGTTTCGTTCGAGATGTTTGAGTCGGCGAAAGAGGGACGATTTACAAAACATCTCTCCGGACTCTTCACCGTGGCTCTCCCCACTATTCTCGGGGCGAAACGGTTTTGGAATACCGCCGATCTATTCTGGGGCAGCTCCGTTGTGATCGGTGTTCTTTACGGGGGGCTCTTTCTCGGACTCCTCGCGCTGCGGAGACGGGAGGTTGGGAAACTCATGCGGCGCCGCATCGATGCCGCGGCGCCGGTTGAGATGCTCGCGGTGTTCGTCGTCACGGTCGGTGTCGTTTTCTGCGCCAGCTCCTTCGGTTTTCTCTTTCAGGCACCGCGGTATCTTTTACCGATCTATGTCGGTGTCTTCGTATTGGTCGGGGTGGTGCTCGAGCAGCTATTCCGAAAAAGTCGAATCCTCGCCGCAGCACTTACGGTATTCATCCTCGTCATCAACCTCACCTCAAGTTACATCGGGGGGCGCGCTGTCCCGGGTGAGCCGTTTGTATTTAATAACGAACGGGTCTCACGTGATCACCGTGAGCTTATCGGGTGGCTTGAGAGGAACGGTATCGCGTGGGTGCGCACGAACTATTGGATCGGGTACCGGCTCGCGCTTGAAACCGAGGAGCGGGTGCGCTTTCGGGTTTTTCAGGAGCCGGAGCAGGAGCGTATCAAGAGCTACATCGAGGCGAGCGCGGCGCTCGATGAGGAGCGGATCCCGCTCGTCCTCGTGCCCTCACAGGCGCGGCTCGTCTCGCAGGCGCTCGATTTTCAGGGAGTAACGTTTGAACGGATAAAGCTATCCGGTTACGAGGTGTTTTATAACCTGACCGTTAACCGACCCGATCTCAAGCCGATTTCCAAGGAGCGGATAGGGGAGCTTGGCGCCTCTTCACGTCGGGAGTCTATGCATCTCGTGCTCGATGGGGATCTGCGCACCCGGTGGGGCAGCGGAGAGCCGCAAAAAGCGGGTATGTTCTTTTCCGTGGAGTTCTCCTCTCCGGTGGCGCTCCGGGGCTTACGCTACCATCTCGGCGCTTTCAAGTCGGACTATCCCCGCATCCTCCATGTCGATTTAGTACTGACCTCGGGAGAAGAGTTGCCTATCCTCGATAAAGACGACTCGGTAGCGCTCCGATACTATTCGGGGCCGATCACCTTGACCTTCGATCGGGCGCTCGTCCGGGGGGTTAAGTTCACTCAGCTCGGCCGCGATCGGGTGTTCGATTGGAGTATCGCTGAGCTGCAATTTTTCGAATAGGTCAGGTAGTCGATGTATCGAATCCTACATTCCACGCTCCGGTTTGTCTTACGGCAGTTCTTCGCCGAGGTGCGGCTCGCCGGCCGAGCGCCGGTCGAGAGTGGGCCGGTTATCATCCTGGGCAACCACCCGAACATGGCGCTCGATTCGCTCATCATCGCCTCGGTGTATGAGCGGGAGCTGTGGTTCCTTGGAAAAGCCACCCTCTTTCGAAATCCCCTCGTCGCGGCGATCCTCGATAAACTCCATGTTATCCCGGTCGAGCGGCGGCAGGATTCCCCGAGCGATACTGTGCAGAACGATGAGATGTTTCGTCGGGCGGCCGCCGTCCTCGAAGCGGGACGGGGCCTCGCTCTCTTCCCTGAGGGGGTCAGTCGGGGGGAGCGTAAGCTCGCTCCCTTAAAGACCGGGGCGGCGCGGATAGCTTTTCAGGCGGAGTCTCCCCGGAATTTTTCCGGGGGGCTCGTACTCCAGCCGGTGGGGATCACCTACAGCGATCTCCATGCGTTTCGAAGCTCGGTTACGGTGACCTTCGGTGAGCCTATCAAGGCAGCGGACTTCGCCGATGATTTTGCGGCGGATGCCATCGGGACGGTGCGGGCGCTTACCGCGCGGTGTCAGGCGGAGCTTGAAGCGGTGACTGTGGAGATTCGCCTCATTGAGCATCAGGCACTCATCGAGAAGATCGCTCGTTTGTACCGCTCAAGCGGTTCGACCCTCGATGAACGGGCGCGACTCGGACTCATCGCGCAGAACGTTGAGGCGTTGGCTCCTCACTATCCGGAGCGGGCCGACGAGTTAAAGCGCCGGATCGACGACTACCTCGCTGTCGCTGGGATGTTCGCCATCGAGGGAGATGCGCCCCTTGAGGAGGAGCGCGCAGCTCTGCCCACCCTCCTCGTGCTCCCCCTGGTGTTTCTCGGTGTTGTGACCCATTTTCTTCCGTATCAAGCGATCGGTACCCTGGCGCGTCGAGCTGCGGAGTCGGTAACGCTTGCGTCGCTCAAGCTCGGACTGGGCGCCGTCATCTTCCCGGTGTGGTATCTCTGTATCGGTGCGGTTGTCGTTGCAGTTAGTGGGAGCTGGTGGTGGGGGGCGTTTGCAGTGATTCTGACCGTTCTCTCGGGATACGGAGCGAATCATTACCTGCATGCCACCCGCTTGTTTCTTTTGTCGACCTTGTGGCCCGGGAAGCGCAAGCCGGTCGAGGTCGTACGGATTTTACGCGATGATATCATCGCGGAGCTTGAGCGCTTAAGGATCGCATGACCCGAATTTTGCTCCATCGCTGGACCCAGCGGATCATCGCGGCGGTGCTCGTTGGGGCACTTATCTTCTCAGTGAATATTCACGAGCTCCTCGGGGCGCTCAGTCGGCTCACCGTCCCCCTCGCTGTTTACCTTCTTTATATCTCCGGAGTGCTGATCTACCTCAGCGCTCTCAAGTGGAAGCTTTTTTTGGAGAGCTTCGGACGGAGCGTTTCGTTGGTTCGGCTCAACGCCCTTTATTATATCGGCTATTTCGTAAATCTGCTGCTGCCATCGCACCTTGGCGGGGATGCGGTGAGAAGTTGGTACCTGGGAAAATCGATCGGTCAGCACGAGGCGTTTGCGGCGACGATCCTCGAGCGACTCCTTGGGCTTGTAGCGATGCTCGGTTTGGGGCTTGTTTCGATGTGGTTCGTTCCCGCGGCGTCGTGGGAGGTGCGGGGGGCGATCGTCGCGATGGCGATCGGCCTCGCTGTCGCGATTGGGGTAATTCTGTCTCGTCGCTGCCTTGAGCTCGCCCAGCGGCTGCCCCGTATGGAGCGCCTCGTCGGGCATCTCCACAAGGTGCAGGGTGTTCTTCGTGCCGCGGCTTCGAACCGGCCGGTTCTGTTAAAAGCGCTCGGGCTCTCGCTCGTGTTTCATTCCCTCACCGTGGTGAACACCGTGGCCGCTGCCGCCGCAGTGGGGTGGTACGGGGTGCCATATGGAGAACTCTTCGTCGTGCTTCCGATCATCCTCCTTATCGGCTCGCTGCCGATTACCCCGAGCGGTCTCGGACTTCAAGAGGGGGCGTTTCTGTACTTCCTTACCGGGCTCGGGGCTACCCCGGCTGAGGCGCTCGGAGTGGGGGTGATTTTGAGACTGAAGTCGTACCTACTTGCTCTTGTTGGCGGCATCGTCTGGTGGCGGGTGCGCCGCGAGGGGCCGCAGCTTGGGTCCTCGTCGGGTGAGGCGGCGCTCGCCGATTAGCTCCGGGCCCGTTCCTTCGGCGTTGGGCGAAAAAGCTCGACAACGCGGGGTTTCAGAGTTGCCCCCTGGCTCTCTACCGCAGGGGGCTGCTCGCCGCTTTTCTCGTGGAGCTGAATCTGGGGGATGTGGCACAGCGAGCGAGCCACGTTGTCTCGTTTCTCAGCCTGTTTCGCGCGCCATAGAAGCGCCTGATCGATCTCAGCCGAGCACCCTCGACAGGTGAAGTTATCCCAATTGAGTGCTGCTGCGAGGTCGAGACAGGTGGGGTAGTGGTGACACTCGTACCGGCGTCGCGGGGCTGCTATCGGAGCATCGACGTTCCCGCTACCTTCGCTTTCGATAATCTGAAAAGGGCCGGGTTTCCCTAACATGGTCGCCGTTCGTTGAACGCTGTCACCTTACCCCCCAAAGTTGCACACTTCAGGGGCTAGATCAAACCCCGCCGCAAAAAATATCACCGGTGAGGCGCACCGAGACCTTTGACAACGCTAGGGGCCTGTAATCAATATGGGAGAGCTCGACCGGATTATCTCGATGAATTCTCAATCGGCTGGATTTGACTTAGTAAGTGAAAGCGGTGTAGGCCGCGCTTTCATCCTTGTGTATGAGGAGGAGGGCGATGGTGCATTTGCCCGCGCTGCAGCGGAGCGTATCGCTGCGAAGAGTCGGTGTATTGTGCTCCGCTCGCCGGGCATCACGGGGGATAATTGGGGTGCATTAACCGATCAGCTGCGGACCCATCTGCAATCTAAAAATGTCAGGCAGGGGTCGTTCGTCGGGTTCGGCGCGGCGGGAGCGCTCGTGCAAAACATCTGCCTTCTCGACCCCCGTACCGTTCGGGCTGCGGTGCTGTTTCGGGCCGCTTCCCGGGCTCATCCCCGTCTCTTTGATCGATTGATCGACCGGATGGAGAGTGCACTCCCGCTCGGCTTGCCCCTTCGGCGGGCGGAGCGGGGCTTCGATAGCCGCCCCTTTTTGCAGCGGATTCGGTGCCCGATACTTATCGTAACCTCTCCCGAAGCCTCCAATGAGGAGCAGCGCGACGCGACGATGATGGCGGAGCGGATGCCGACCGCGTGGCAGGTCACCCTCGGAGACGAGGACCGTCCGGCGGAGTTTTCCCGCTTGGTGCTCGATTTTAGTGAGGTGCCGGCGAAGGCACCTCAGAAGAATACAGCGAACGATCGGGGGGTCTAGCTGTATCTTTGTGAGAGATGCCTCGAAGACACCTCCGCTTCTCAACTCGCCTCTCAAATCATCGCCGCCCCTTACGGCGTGACCGCCCAGTGGATCAGCCGATCGATATCGGGGGGAGCTTGAACCCGGTGGGGCGCTGGTCGGTCGTTCGTCCGGTGTCGCTTGGGAAAACTTGTGGCGACCGTGAGCGATTATCTGAGCTCCGGTGGGTTAGCCTGATTATGTTAAGCTGAAGGATTCGCCCGTTCGGTGCGTCACGGGGACAAAGTGACAAGGCGACCTTACACCACCTTCACAAGTTTTGCGTAGCTCTCGTTCCGCTCGAATTCGAGCTGGGCTTTGTTTTTTAGAAGAAGGCGGGTTTCGTTGTAACCCCGCTCGATAAGAGCGGCGCTGTAATCGGCGTCGAGCGCCACGTAGCTCATAACCTCGTACGCCAACTCCTCCCCAAGTTTGTTCTTTAAGAGCGAGAAGAGGGGCCAGATCGGGCCGACTGAAGCGATAAACTTTTTACGGGAGATACCGACCGATTGCCGCAATAACGGACCTAAAGGCTCTTGGCAGCGGAGCACCAAGGTGTCGGGGGGGCGGAGACAGAACGTTTCGAGCCCCGCTGGAACCTCCCACGTAGGGCGGGTGTCGTGGGATTCGTTGTAGCGATCGAGCCAATAATTTCGTCCTGAGATATCGATGACGATAACCCGCCGTGCTCCGAGTCGAACCGCGGGGTCGACCGGGATATTTTGGGATATCCCACCATCGACGAGTCGCACTTTACCAAGATCGGTATCGAGTTCGACCGGGGGGAGGACCGAGGGGAGCGCCGCTGAGGCGAAGCCGTGTTTCGCGGTGAGCGCTTTCACGTTGCAGATCTCAAACGATGCTCCCGCCATAAGCTCCGCCTCAACCGACTTGTGGGAGCTTAAGAACAGCAGCGGTTTTCGTTCCTGACCCTCTTGGGTTGTCATCACCGCCACCGCGCTGAGCGTGGTAAGCCGCGCCTCAGGAGTTAATCCCCCGTGGTCGTTAATCACCTGATCGACCCGCTGCATGAGCGGTGTTGGATCGAATACCGCACTTGAGGTCGCGTTCGGTCCCGGTGCTGCGTATTGCCGCGCCGCCATCCGGATCGCCCGAAAAAATGCACGAGAAGGCGAGCCCGCAAATGTGTTGCGAAAATTCCGCTCCCGCCACATATCGGTGAGCTGATCGATCGATTGGGTGAGTCCGCTTTTAAGCGCCGCGGAGAATACGAGGCCGTTGACCGCGCCGATGCTGCTCCCTACCACCACAGAGATCGGGTGCGAGCTCTTCTGAATGAGCGGTTCCAAAGCGCGGAGAGCCCCCACCTGGTACGCTGCGCGGGAGCCACCCCCGGACAGTACGAGACCGATCTCGCCGACATCAGTCGAAAGTGATTTTGTAAAAGATATCGATGGCTTAGAGCCATCTTGGGGGCGGCGACGCATACACGAATCGGTATAATATACTGATAACACTCTTATTATCGGTTCTTTGCGGCAAAAGTTAAAGACCCGATTGTGGATTAAAGTCGATTCTTTGAGCCACTCCGGCAGGGGGGTGCCAGAACCTCGTTTTGATTAGCCGGGGAGCCCGATTTAAAGTGTGAGCCATGCTGAGTCACGGGCCATCGAGCGAACCGCCGGCGGGGAATGGGGGCGGTCCTTTTTTTCAACTTTCCACCGAAGGGGTACGCGAGATCCAAGCGATGTGTGATCGTGCGTGTCACGCCGCGGACCAGGAAGACCTTGTCGGGAGCGAGATGTACGGTGTCGCGGTGCTCCGAGCTGTGCGGCTTTACCCCGTCGTTGGTGCGCCGGTCTATATCGCTCCGCCGCAGGGGATCGCTCGAGCACTCCCCGAATCGATCCATCCGTTTGTCGGACGGGTGCTCGCCCTTGAGGGGCTGCGGGTGCTCGGACGGGGCGAGCGGGAAGCGGCGTTTGTGTTGGCGAGTGAGGGTGCGCAAATCGCCCCCGCATCGATAGATGTCCTCAAATCGCTTCGCACCGTCGTGCGCGATAACGTTGCTCGGGGCACCGTCGAGGATTCGGGGGTATTCCTACAGCTTGAACGGGTTGCTGCGGCGGGACTGCGTTTTCTTGAAGCAGCCTACGAAATCAAAGAGTGGCATGCCCCGATCGATCTGGTTGCTAGCCGGGAGCGCCATCGTATGCGAGCTCAGCGGGAGATAGAGGCGGTCGTGCGGGATCACGTCGCTGCGGCTGAGCGGATCGTGTGGCATCCTGAGGTGAGTCAAGCGATCGCTCTGCGAGGTGCTCAGGTCGGACTGGCTGGGCTCTCGTTGGTTGGATTGCCCGATGTAATGGCGGGGCTTACCGACCTCTATCGCCGCGAGGAATCGGCGGGGATAGAGCCTCGAACCCCCCTGGCGAAGGGGACCGCAGCGCTTCTCGAGGCGATCGGCCGGGGGTACCACGGCGCTGACAAGTTGCCGTTTGCATTTGTGGCTTTCTCGCTCGCGTTGCGGCTCGATCCGGACAGGGCCGCGGTTCGGAGTGCGGTCGAAGCGGTGCGGTACAAGCTGCGAAGCGACGCTGACCGCCCGTGCCCCGACGGCGCTTCGTCTGAAGATCGACTTGCAGTCTGGAATTCGTTTCGAACACGAGAGATCCCACTCGGCTGGAATTTCAGTCAGAAGGGGAGTGAGTTATTCGCCGATGCTTTCTATCAGGCGCGTGATCTCGGCGCATTCTCCCTTGAATTTGCCCGTGAGGTTTCCCACGATTACGCCGTTATCGATCGGGGGGGGGCTGCTGCGGCGACGACCTATATCGGGGCGATACCCCAGATCGTCACCGAGCTCAGTCGCCGTAGCGCCCCGGTGGCAACGGTGTTTGCCGAGGCGCTTCGCGCTCAATCGCTTCTTCGCTACATCGATCTTCATACCGCGTTACCCCGCGAGATAGCCAAGCCGGCTTACCGTCTCGGGGCGGAGCTTGAGGCGCTTGCAACCGAGTTGGCGGTCGAGTTGCCGCCGGGGGCGCTCGAACGGGCCGAGGCCTTCTTTCGAGTTATTCGCGCGCACCATAGCTCCTAAGTCGCTCCTCGAGACGGGTGAAAAAATAGGGTATTCAGGTTAGGATAGGATCAGTAACGCCTCGGCAGAAGGATTAAATCGATGATTCCAGCGACCACCCCCCGCACCGTTATCACCGTGGATGGACTCGCCGGGTCAGGGAAGACGAGCCTCTCTCGGGCGCTCGCCCGCTCTATCGGGTTCGCCCATCTTAATTCCGGGCTGCTCTACCGAGGGGTCGGTTGGCTGTGTCTAAAATCAGGGATCGATCTCGATAACGAACGGGAGGTAGAGCTTGTTTTAAAATCTCACACCGTCGTCTTGCGAGGGGAAGGGGAGCTAATCGTCGACGGTATCGAGAGGGCCTCTGAACTCACCGCTCCGGAGGTTTCGGAAGCGACCTCGAAAACCTCCCGTTTTCCGGTCGTGCGCGCATTTCTTCTCGCAGCCCAACGGGAGGCGTTTCCAGGCAAAGGGCTCGTTGCTGAGGGGCGCGATATGGGAACGGTTGTTTTCCCCGATGCCCCGATAAAATTTTTTGTGACCGCCAGTGTGGAGGTGCGGGTACAAAGACGGCTCGCCCAACTCCAGGCGGCGACCGGTACGGTGATCGATGAGGCTGCTATCCGTCGGGAGATCATCGAGCGGGATGACCGTGATACTCATCGCGCCGTCTCCCCAACTCGGGGAGCCCCCGATGCGATCGGGGTCGATAACTCTGAGAAATCGATGGAGGCGATCGTAGCCTCGATGGCGGAGCGGGTAGGGGGGATTCTCGTTAGTGCTCCGCCGAAGTGACCGTGAGCTCCAAGTCATCCGCAGGCGACGAGTTAAGGTGTTAAATTCTTAAATACTAAGGGAATTCTTCACTCATCCAAAAGAGCCCCCGTTTATTTATTCCCTTTAAAAACCCGCCGACCCTCTCTCTGTACGATCGATCGGAATCGGTGGGGGGTGCTCCGGGGTAAAGTTTTAAAACTGCTGGTTTTTAACAAAGGATAGTTATGATTTCACAAGTTGGTACGTCGCTAGATACGGCGAGGTTGCTCGCTAAGGCTAAACAGGCAGAGCAAAGGCTGGCACGTGGCGTAAGTAATATTGTTTACGCCAGCGTGTCTGCCCCACCGAGGGCGGAGCAGGCAAGTTCAGTAGCTGCGGGAAGTCAGGCCCCTGTTCCAATTGAAGATTTTGGAGATGATGGCGGAAAAGGGGTCGGTCCCGAAGATGGTGGCGGCATAGTTATCGCCTAAGGCCGGTAGGGGGTCTCAGTTTCGCCTTAGCTCCTTATCTAGCTCCCTGTCGGAGCGTAACGTTGTGCCGTTTATTTGCGGAGATGATGCACACCACATAGAAAATCCGCGATAATCGGGGTCATACGTGGCAGCTTCCTCCCTCGGTATCCTTCCGAGTCGGTAACTTTTGGGCTTCAAAAACGACGAGAAAGCGTTCGTCACCCTTTTGAGGTGCAGCGAACGCTTGTGAATGGGGGGGAGCGCGGTTCCTTTATGGGTCTCATCGTCGTATCAACTCGCCTCCCGGTTAGCGTTATTCGAGCGGAGGATCGGATCGCCATTCGGCGAAGCTCCGGTGGAGTTGCAAACGGATTAAGCGATCTTTTCGCAGGTACCCCCGGTTTCGGCGAAGGGGCGATTCCGAATGGGACTGGTGGCGTACCCCTCCGGTGGGTCGGCTGGCCAGGTGGTGTTGTTGCACCTCAAGAGCGCCCAGCCCTCGATAAGCTTTTTTCAGCGCAGAGCCTCGTTCCGGTATATCTCTCCCCCGAAGACGAACGGCTTTTCTACGATGGATTTTCGAACTCCACCTTGTGGCCCCTCTGCCACCATTTCGCTGAGGCGGTAAAGCTTGAGACCCCTGCGTTTGAGCGCTACCGCTCGGTAAACGAGCGATTCGCCGAGGCTGTTGCCGCGATCTTTCAGCCGAACGATCGCATCTGGGTGCACGATTACCAGTTGATGCTTCTTCCCGCTGTTCTTAGAGCGAGGCTTCCCTACGCCGCAATCGGCTACTTTCACCATATTCCCTTCCCAGCGGAGGCTTTCTTTGAAACCCTCCCCGAGGGGTGGCGGGAGCCGCTCTTACGGGGGCCGGTCGGGGCGAACGTCGTCGGCTTTCACACGAACGATTACGCGGCAGCGTTCCTCCGCTCCCTTCGAAGAACCCTTGGCCTTACCCCCAATATCGGGGAGATCGTCCAGCCGACCCACCGCTGCCGAGTCGGGGTATACCCGATGGGGATCGATAGCGCTCGATTTCGAGAGCTCGCCCGAAGCCCCCTTACCGAAACGGAGCGGGTGAGTCTTCGCAGTGTCTTGGGGGGCGAAAAGACGATCCTCTCGGTGGATCGACTCGACTACACCAAGGGGGTGATCCACCGGCTCCGCGCCTTCGCTCTTCTTCTCAAACGTGCGCCTGAGTGGGGCGAGCGGGTGAATCTTGCACTTGTTGTGGTGCCGTCGCGGGTGGGGGTCGGGGAATACCGCGCGACGAAACGAGCGATCGAACAGCTTGTAGGGGAGATCAACGGACGTTTTTCAACCCCAACATGGACGCCGATATTTTACCGCTACCGTCACCTTAATCCATACGAATTGAGCGCGATCTATCGAGCCGGTGATGTGGCGCTTATTACCCCTCTTCGAGATGGGATGAATCTCGTGGCGAAGGAGTATGTAGCTTCCCGCATCGACGACCCGGGTGTGCTGATTTTAAGTGGTGGAGCGGGTGCCGCGCACGACCTGGGCGGCGCGCTCTCCGTCGATCCCCTCGATATCGAGGGGATGGTCGGGGCGCTGACGACCGCGCTCACGATGGATCGTGCCGAAAGGGAGTCGCGACACCGCGTGATGGCGGAGCAGATTCGGAGCTACTCGGTGCATGAGTGGGGGAGGGACTTTTTGGCGGCGCTCTCGGCAGACTCGGTGGCAGGGCCGATCGAGGGGCTCCTTCCGGTTGCGCGTGCGCTCGTCCCCCGACTCCGGCGCGCGGGTCGGCGGCTCATCTTTCTCGATTACGACGGGACGTTACGACCTTTCGAGGTCGATCCCAACGCCGCTCGACCGGACCGCGAGCTCATGGCGCTCCTTGAGCGGCTGACCAGCTCCCCCGGTGCCACGGTCGTCATCGTAAGCGGCCGCTCGCGGGAGAGCTTGGAGCGGTGGTTTGGTCACCTTCCGGTGGGGCTTATCGCTGAGCACGGAGGGGAGATTCGGGGGAACGATGGGAAGTGGTCACCCCCTCAGGAGGTTCCGGCGCAGTGGAAGGAGCGTATTCGGCCGTTCCTCGAACGGTGCGTTATCGCGACACCCGGCTCGTTTATCGAGGAGAAACGCACCGGGCTCGTGTGGCACTATCGGGGCGCGGCTGGCCCGGGGGACCCGTCGAAACGAGCCGATAATAAAGCGCGGGAGCTTATCGATTTTTTGCTGACCTTTCTCGCATACTCGAATCTTCGTGTCATACCGGCGAGCAAAGCGGTAGAGGTCCAGGTCGCTGGGCTTGATAAAGGGTCCGCCGCGCGGCGGTTCCTTGAGGCGGGCCGGTACGATTTTGCGGCCGCGTTCGGAGATGACTTCACCGATGAAGATCTTTTTGCGGCGCTCCCTGTGGGAAGCGCCGCCGTTCGGGTCGGTCGGGAACCTACCCGTGCCGGATACCGACTTCGGGATGCCGCGGAGGTGCGGCTCCTGCTCGCCGATTGTGTAGCCGCCGAGGTCGACGGAGAGGACTTGGACTACTTCGTGCCGAAGAGTCGATCTCCCGCATCGCCGAGTCCGGGGACGATATAGGCGTGGTCGTTAAGCCGCTCATCGATCGAGACGGTGAGGATCCGCACCTCGGGGTGATCGGCGTGAAAGTTCTTAATCCCCTCCGGTGCCGCTAAAAGGCTGACGAACCGGATCGACTTCGGCTGAAGGCTCTTGATCCGACCAACCGCCGCAGCTGCCGAGTTTCCGGTGGCGAGCATCGGATCCACCACGATCACATCACGATCGGCGAGGTTCTCCGGAACCTTAAAGTAGTACTCTACCGGCACGAGGGTTTTCGGATCGCGGTAGAGCCCGATATGCCCGATCCGCGCCGATGGGATCACGTCGATCATCCCATCGAGGATGCCGTTTCCTGCGCGGAGTACCGATATAATCACGATCTTTTTCCCCTCGATCATCGGAGCGTGCATCTTCGCGACCGGAGTTTCGATCTCGACCGTGTGGAGGGGGAGATCGGCGGTCGCTTCATACGCGAGGAACGCACTTATCTCGCGCAGGAGCCGCCGAAAATCGCTCGACGGCGTCTCCTTTTGGCGCATCAGGGTGAGTTTGTGCTGAACGAGGGGATGGGTAACAACGTGGACGTTCGGAAATTGGTTCATGCGTTCGACTCCTATGATGCAAAAATTAAAAAACGGTCCCGTCGCTTACGATCGAGATCGGCGGGCCCCCTCCGGGGCGGCGCTCTTTCGCCGCGATCCGCCCCGCGGTCCATGTCCCCCCTTGGAGCACCCGCGCCAGGGGGAACTCCTCGGCGGATCGTCCGAGCTTCGTTCTCACCTGGATTGCGACCTCGTCGAGGAGCGCCACGGTAAGGGCGCGCCACTCGATGATCGCCTCGTGGGAAGGGGGCACGGGGGTGGTGAGGAGCTTCGGATCGCGGGGGACTATCACCCCGAGATCGACGAAGAGCCCACCGTTACGATACTCGGCGAGCCCGGTGAGCTCATCCATCCGGGTGATCTGGACCCCCATCTCCTCAAGGGGCTCGAGAAGGGAGTAGGAAAGCCACTGCGACAATTTATGAAACGGCACCAGATTCTCCTCGATCGCGCGGCCGCCGAGCTTTACATGGGGCCAGGTGTCGCCGAGGTTAACCCCTTCGAGTGAGATCCGCGCGGGCCAGATAGGCCCAAACCCCACGAGCACCGCTTTTAGAACGTCGGGCGCTGGAACCACCGTTTTTCCCCCGCGGGTGAGCGCCGCGGCGAGCCCCCCGGGGCGAGCGGGGGAGGCGCCGAAAAGATCGGGGGATCTTTCGAGCGCGTCGGCGAGGCTCCGTAAGAGTGCCAGCCGCCCGTCGAGTCCAAGGAGGGGATTGTACTCCGATACCTGAAAAGCGGCGGCGAGATCGTCGCGTGAGAGGCGCCGCAGCCCCGCACTATCGACCCGGTATGGATTCGCTGGATCGGAGGATAACGCCCCCGACATAAAAAGATGAAAGCTTACCACCGCGAGCCCCTCCGAGCGGGTGTACCTTCCCCCCGTTGTCGGCTCTACAAAGTGCCAGGCATCCCCTGCGCCCGCGTCGAGGAGGACGCTGACGATCGCCAGGTCGAGCTTGGCTGTGGCGCGCTCGAGGGGAGACGCGTTTCGAAGCGCTTCGTCTAACGCCCCGGTGCGGTCGATCCCCCCCACATCGAAGTGACGCCACCGGCTATGATACGGAATATTGAGATCGGGATAGTCGCGCTTCGTCACCTCAAGAACAAAATCAGCCACCGCAGGGATCTTTCGGTCGTCGACGGTGAAGTGATTGAGTTCCCCTTGACGAGCAAGTTCCAAGATCGCGTGACACCGCTCCCGCACCGCTCGTGACGAGAGGAGGTAGTCGATCTGCTCACGGGAGGTGCGGTGATTCTGTGTGAGATTATTCATTGAGCCCTCTTCCTTTGGCCTTGGCAAGTTCCGCTGCGTCCGGCACAGCATCGGGGGCGAAATACCCCGCGGCTTTCTTCGCATCCATCTCCACCCACGCATCGGGGGGGATAAGCTCCGCGGGGATCGAGACCCGCTCCCGGATCGTGATACCCGATTTCGTCACCGCGTCGTACTTCATATTGCTCATCGAAACGAAGCGATCGATCTGGGTGATACCGAGCCAGTGGAGCACGTCCGGCATCAGCTCTTGAAACCGCATATCCTGCACCCCGGCGATACACTCAGTGCGTTCGAAGTAACGCTCCGCGCGGTCGCCCCCCTCTTGTCGCTTCCGTGCGTTGTACACTAGAAACTTCGTCACCTCACCGAGCGCTCGTCCCTCTTTGCGGTTATAGACGATAAGTCCGGTGCCTCCCTTTTGGGCGCTCTCGATACACACCTCGATCCCGTGGGCAAGGTAGGGGCGGCATGTGCAGATGTCGGATCCGAATACATCGGAGCCGTTGCATTCGTCGTGTACCCGTACCGCGAGCGGGACCTTCGTATCGTGGATGTTTTCCACGTCGCCGAAGAAATAGAGGGTCATCCCACCGATCGGGGGGAGAAAGACCGAAAGATCGGGACGCGTAACCAGCTCAGGAAACATCCCGCCGGTGTGCTCAAAGAGACCACGACGGAGCGCCGACTCGGCTACCCCGAATCGCTCCGCAATCCCTGGGAGGTACCACACCGGTTCGATCGCGGCCTTGGTGACGATGCAGTCTCCCCGCTCCGAGAGGATCTTCCCGTCCGCTTTTAACCGCCCCGCCTCGATCGCAGCGCACAGCTCTGGCATATTGATATGCGCTTTCGTCACCGCGATAGTCGGACGGATGTCGTACCCTTTCTCGATAAGCTCCTTAAAGGTTGAGCTGATGCTCGCGCCGAAGGGATCAAGCGATACTATCTTTTTCGGGTCCCCCCACGTTTTATGGGGGCCGATCGGTACGACCGGGGCGGTGTTGGTGAGATCGGCGCGGTGATCGGGGTCGAGGCTGCCGGCCGCCACCGCGAGAGCGCGGTACACCCCATACGAACCGGCGTGGGTACCGATACAGTTGCGGTGTGCTTGGTTCGTGACGGTGCCGATGATCGGGCCCCGGGTGAGCGCATCGGCGGCGCCCCATTGAATCGGGAAATACGCTTGTCCCCCCGCGCCGGGATGCGAGGTCAAAATAATATGTTTGCTCTTTTGATTGATCGTCACGATCGGCACTCCACTAAAAAAACCGTTAGCTCATCCAGGTGGCGTCTTTTTGCTCGCTCCATTTCGTCGTGACCTTTTTCTGGTTCGACCAAAAATCGAGCGCACCTTCACCGGTGATATCGCCGTGTCCGAATTTTGAATCTTTGGTGCCGCCAAACGAGAACGGCTCGCGGGGAACCGGGACCCCGATATTGATCCCGATCATCCCCGACGTCGCGGCGGATGCCACGTGGTGGGCCACCTTTCCGGAGGTGGTGAATACCGAGGTGGCGTTGCCAAACGGGCTCCGCGCCTCTTTGGCGAGCGCTTCGGTGAGGGAGGGGAAGCGCATGATCGTGAGCACCGGCCCGAAGATCTCGGTTTCCACGCACGCCATACCCTCCTTCGCGTGATCGATCACGGTGGGCCCAAGCCAGTATCCACCCTCGTATCCCTTTGGAGCGGGGGTGTTTCGTCCATCGAGAACTATCTTCGCCCCCTCATTGGCGGCCTCGCCGATTATCGCTGAAATACGGATATGCGAGGCGTGATCGATAATCGCACCGAGGCGATCCCCGGGGGTGAGCCCCCGCGCCCGCTCGATGACTTTTTCGACGAGGTTATCCACCTGACCTACCGCCAGGAGCAAGCTCGCCGCCATGCACCGCTGCCCCGCGCACCCGGTGAACGAATCGAGGATACCCCGCACGGTAACCCCCTCGTCCGCATCGGGCACGAGAATCACGTGGTTCTTCGCCCCGCCGAGACACAACGCCCGTTTTCCGAGAGTGGAGGCGCGGACGTAGAGGGCGCGTGCCACCGGGGTTGAGCCAACGAATCCGATCGCCTTTACCCAGGGATGGTCGATAAGCGCCTCCACCGCCTCCCGCGACCCGTTCGCGAGGGAGAACACCCCGGGGGGAAAGCCCGCTTCGCGCATCGCTTCGGCGAGGAACGAGGCGGTGAGCGGCACCTTCTCGGAGGGTTTCAGCACGAAGCAGTTGCCGAGCGCGATCGCTATCGGAAACATCCACATCGGCACCATACCGGGGAAGTTAAACGGCGCGATCCCCGCAACGACGCCGAGCGGCTCGCGGGCGTAGTGGCAGGTGACCCCGCGGCTCACCTCCATGATTCCACCGGAGTCGAGGTTCTGCAGGCTTAGGGCGAACTCCACCACCTCGATCCCTTTTAAGATCTCAGCGCGCCCCTCCGCGACCGTTTTCCCCGCCTCAGCGGCGGCGCGGTGCCCAAACTCATCGAGGCGCCGAATGAGGATATCTCTAAAGTTAAAAAGTTTTTGGGCACGTTCCTTCGCCGGTGTGGCGCGCCACCCGGGAAACGCGGCGTGCGCGGTGGTCACGATTCGCTCGATATCAGCGGAGCTTGAAAGTCCCACCTCACCGATAGCTTTCCCGGTGTAGGGGGACTCGACCGCGAGATACCGACCGGTGGATGGGGGGATAAACTCACCCCCGCTAAAATTTTCACACCTGCGAAACGGGGGGATATGGACGAGCTCGGACACCGTAGAACCTCCAAAAAAAAGGGAGATCTCCAGCATAGAGAGGGGGGCTGAAGGATGGAAGAAAAATCGGTGCGAGGGGGGCGTGGGGCACCAACGGTTAAACCTGGGTAAGGGGTTGAAACGAGCAGGTTTGTTGAGGGTCTACTCCGCC
>JBJOHD010000115.1:0-3272 GCA_046047875.1 Pseudomonadota bacterium
TACGCGCTCAACAAATCGCAGCTCGTAGAGAAAATCGCGAGCCTCATCATTGAACGCAAAGTTCCCCAGCTCACCGACGTTCGGGATGAGTCGACCGATCAGGTTCGGATCGTACTGGAACTCGCGGCGGGGGCGGATCCCGATGTCGCGATGGCGTATCTTTTTAAAAACACCCCGATAGAAAGCGCGTTCAACGTGAACTTTACGGCGCTCGTTCCCGGGCCGAACGGCTCTTTACGCCCTGAAGTTCTATCGCTCAAGTCGTGCCTGCAGCATTTTATCGATTTCCGCATAGATGTCACCAAGAAGCGCCTCGCTTTCGAGCGAAAGAAGCTCCTTGAGCGGATTCACATCCTTGAGGGCCTGGTCATAATCTACGATGCGCTGGATGAGGCCCTCAAGATCGTTCGAAAGAGTGAGGGGCGATCGGACTCGGCGGACAAGCTTCGTGCGCGATTCAAGCTGTCTGAGATTCAAGCATTCGCGGTTGTTGACATGAAGATCTATCAACTCTCGCGGACGAATATCCTCGAGATTCGGGAGGAGCTGAAAGAGAAGCAGAAGCGCGTCGACGAGATCGATCGCATTCTCAAGAGCTCCGCGCGCATTCGTGAGATTGTACGCCAGGATCTTGAGGGAATCGCCAAGAAATACGGCGACAAGCGGCGCTGCAAACTCGTTCGCGACAACGTCGAAATCGAGTTTAATGCCGAAGATTACGTCGTCCACGAAGATGTCTATGCGATCGTGACGACCGACGGGTGGATTAAGCGGATTCGCCAAACGAACGAGCTCGCCTCCACTCGACTGCGGGAAGGCGACGCAATTAAACGGGCTCATGCGCTCTCCACTGTCGATTCAGTGGCGTTTTTCACCAATCTCGGGACGCTCTACGTCCTGAAGGTAGCGGACTTCCCCTCCTCGAGTGGGTACGGAGATCCCGTTCAGAAAATCTTAAAATTCAAAGACGGCGAGACGATCGTCGAGAGCTTTGAGGTAAAGGCGAAGACCGGGGAAGCCCCGCTCCTCCCCGCTCACGAGCTCCGCGAGGGCGATAAGATCCTCCTCGCCTCGAGAAACGGCGTCGGCTTCGCCCTTGTCGTGGAGGGCCTCGACAGCCTCAAACGAAGCGGCAAGCGAGCGATAAAGCTTCGTGATGGGGATTTCCTCGCTGCAGCGTGTCGTCTCGAGAATTCGATCGGTCTGTTCACCGAAAAGGCATCAGGGCTCATCATCCCGGCGAAAGAGGTTCCGGAGCGGAACACCGCAGCGGTTGGCGTATCCCTCATCAGCGTGCGCTCAGACGATCGGCTCGTCAGCGTGGTGAGCTTTAATCGCCAGGCGAAGCTTAAAGTGACCCTTTCGAACGGCAAAATCACCGAGCTCCCATCGGGCGAGGTGTGCTCCGGTCACCGTGCACTGAAGGGCACAAAGGTGGTCGCACGGGGCGATATAGTTTCAGTTGAGAAGGTGGGCTAATGGGCATGTCTGCAAAATCTTATACCGCTGAAGATATCGAGGTTCTTGAAGGCCTTGAGCCGGTACGGAAGCGTCCCGGCATGTACATCGGTGGCACCGAGGGCCCTCAGGGTCTCCATCATTTAGTCAATGAGATCCTCGATAACGCGGTCGATGAAGCGATGAACGGCCACGCCGACGCTATTACAGTCACACTGCATAAAGACGGGGAGAGTGTGAGCGTTGAGGACAATGGGCGCGGCATTCCGGTCGACACTCATCCGAAATTTAAGAAGTCAGCACTGGAGCTGATCCTGACCACCCTGCACTCGGGAGGCAAATTCTCCGATCGAAATTACGTCTCGGCCGGTGGTCTCCACGGGGTGGGATCCTCGGTCGTCAATGCTCTCTCATCGGAGCTCCGGGCGACCGTTCGCCGCGATGGGTTTGAGTGGACCCAGTCGTTCTCCCGAGGAAAGGCGGTTTCAAAGCTCCTCAAAGGGGCAAAAACCAAGGGGCACGGCACTAAGATCTACTTCAAGCCAGACACCGATATTTTCCGGTCGATCGCCTTTCAAGCGGCGCGGATTGAAAAGACGATTCAAGAGAAAGCGTTCCTGCATAAGGGGCTCGCGATCACGTTCGTCGATGAAGGTGCGGGAACATCGAATCGGTATTGCTTTCCGGACGGCCTGGTCTCGTATCTCGGAAAACTTCTTGAGCAGGAACAGCTAAAACCGATCGCCAGCGAGACATTTGCACTCGAGCGAGCCAACGGTGTTAAGGTTGAAGTTGCGTTCTGCTGGACGGAATCGACCACTGAGAAGGTGCTCTCCTACGTGAATGGGATCCACACCTCGGAGGGCGGCACCCACGACGAAGGGTTCAAGACCGGACTCGGCAAAGCGCTCCGCAACTATATGTCTGTCCACGATCTCATTCCCCGGGGAGTGAAGGTTGTGAGCGAAGATATCCGCGAGGGCCTCCTCGCAGTGGTCTCGGTCAACGTGCCAGGCGCGGTTGCGCAGCTTCAGTTTCAGGGTCAGACGAAGAATCGTCTGAACAACCCCGAGATCGCGGCTCCGGTTGAGGGGCTGATTCGGACATTCGAAAATACCCTCAATTCAAAACCGAACATCGCGGCTGCTATCGTCGAGCGGATTATGATGGCGGCGAAGGCTCGAGCAGCAGCCCGGACCGCGAGCGAAAGCGTTTCGCGCAAGATCGGAATCAGTCACCGCCTCAACTTACCGGGCAAACTTGCCGATTGCTCCTCGACAAGCCCGGAGAAGTCGGAGCTCTTTATCGTTGAGGGAGATTCAGCGGGCGGCAGCGCCAAGCAAGGGCGCGATCGTAAAACTCAGGCGGTGCTTCCGCTCCGTGGAAAGATCCTCAACGCGATCGCGGCGAGCGAGGCGAAGCTCAAAGAGAATCGGGAGCTCCTTGACCTCTCTTCGGCGCTCGGCTGCGGTGTGGGCGACAAGGTGCGTCTTGAGAAGCTTCGCTACGGCAAGGTTATCATCCTCACCGATGCCGACGCGGACGGAATGCACATCGGCTCTCTCCTCATGGCGTTCTTTTTCCGATTCATGCGCCCTCTCGTTGATGCGGGGCACCTCTACCTCGGGATGTCTCCCCTTTACCGGATACGCATCGGTTCGGGAAGCAAAGAGGAGTTGCTTTGGGCGTATTCCGATGAGGATAAGGAACGGATACTTCGCGGCAAGAGCGACCGCTCGAAGGTTCACATCACCCGCTTTAAAGGCCTCGGCGAAATGAACCCCTCGACCCTATGGGAGACGACACTCGACCCA
>JBJOHD010000116.1:0-4655 GCA_046047875.1 Pseudomonadota bacterium
TCTAACGACCATCGGGGCTCATCCTCGGGGTATCGAGGAGCGTCGGCGGGAGTTGGGAAGGTCGGATTCGGTTGGTAGTGTTTGGACGAAAGGGAATGATCGTTGGTTCGTCTTGCGACCTCACGCAAGGTTTTCGAGCGCGGACTGATATTGAGCCCAGATATCGAGGGGCGCTACCTCTGAGATGAAGTCGTGCCCGTCGACGGTGAGATACAGCGTTGTGTCGATGAAGTTCGCTGCCCACCGGGAGCTCGATCTCTCAAGGGGCACGATCCCCTCGAGCAGCGCTGGTTCGATCGAGTAGAATTGAACCGGTTCGACCCAGTTAGTGGTGCTTCCCCTTAATTGGTGGCAGAAAGCGCCGCTCTGCTCCGGTGCAAAAAAATAGATCCGGAGTTCGGGTTGTGGTCGTCGGCGGATGACCCGCTGGAGCTTTGTCTCATCGGGGCAGCCGACCTCGAGCCACAGCAGAAGATCCCCGGTCACATCTTTGTGCCAGATCGTCGGCTCCTTCGGCTCAAACAGCACCCGCGAGAACTCCTGACCGCTCCGATAGGCGTGAAGAAATGCGATCACTCGGGCGTACAGAAACTGAAGCGACTCGTGCGGGTGGCGGGGGATCTTGAGCCTGATCTTTTCGTAGAGGTCCCGGTCGGGCGCGGTGAGCTCGATCGTAAAACTATAGAACGCCTCTACAAAACTCATCGTGTGGGGTGTGAAAACGTCTTTAAAACACGAACGCTGGGGCCGCCCGTTTTTCATTAACATCTGCTTCCCCCCGTGATACGATCGGGGGGTTGTCTCTCGCCGAGGAGCTTCGGCTCGCCGGCACCGTTTTAAGTCATCCTCCGGTTTATAGTATCCTCTAGGGGAGCGCTCTATGTCAGCCGACAAAAGTTCAGTGAAGGCGCAGATCGTTGCGGCGCTTGAACACCCAGAGGCGGAGGAGGGTCTCTATTTTCGGAATTTCTTCCATCTCCACGAAGAGGATGAGCGTCCCGCGGTGGTGGCCGATCAGGTAGCCGTTCTCGATGCCTTGAAGGAGCTTATCGCTGAGGGACGGGTCGCGATGGAGGAGATGGAGGACGAGGCGATCTTTCGGCTCGTCCTTGCTGAGCTCGTCTAATATGCTGAGCTCGTCTAATATGAGGAAGTGACGGTCTTTTGAGGGGGGGGTGGACTTCAGAGCCCCCGTCTACCCCCGGAGGGGCTCACCGAATCATTATTGTTAAGAACGCTCACCGATATTATCGTCTCCACATATGAGAACGAGTTCACGGTTACGCCGCTTCACGATCGGTATCTGGCTAGTCTCGGCGGGGCTTCTCCTGTCCGGCACGAAGGCGTGCCAAGAGGACTACGATCTCGGTTCAAGATCCTCGGGACGGGAGACCGCTACGCCGACCCCCACTCCAACCGATGAGGGGGATGGGCTCGACGAGGAGACCCCAACCCCGACCCCGACCGCTGGGACAACTCCAACCCCGAGTGGATCGGTCACCCCGACCCCCGATGCGGGGCTCGCGTTCCTCGGCGCGTTGTCTGCAGTCGCCCGATCATACAGCGGTGATTCTCAGAGGGAGCCAGCCCCTTCGGTGCAGCCGAGTGGGGGGGAAGGCGAACTCGCGAGCCTCGGCGGGAATTGGCTCGGTCAAAGCTACGTTAAGGAGGATCGGGCGGAGGCCGCGGATTCCGATGGCGATGGGTATTCGGATGATCTCGAAGGGCTGACCGGAACCGACCCGCGTGATGAGTATTCTCAGCCAAGCCCCGGGGCCTCGGTGATCTCAAATCGCTTCCGGGGTCTCGATGATGATTACGATGGTCTGTCGAATGTCGACGAAGCGAAGCTCGGAACGAATCCAGGCCGCGCTGATACCGATGGGGACGGGGTGCGTGATGGGGCGGAGTTCGCCTCCGAAACCGACCCTTTGGATCCCAGTTCGATGCCAGTGGATCGCGATGGTGACGGTCTTAGCGACACCTACGAGGAATCGATAGGTTCTAATCCGCTCGCTGCGGACTCCGACAAAGATAAACTGATCGATAGCATTGAGGTGGCGATCGGAGGAAATCCGCTTATCGCTGACTCTGACGGGGACGGGATATTCGACGGTCGAGAATATCAATCGGGCTCCGACCTTCTTGTAAAAGATTTTTAGGCGCTTCGCTCCCAAACGGAGGATTCGCGGTGCAGCTCGGTCTTATCGCTCTCTGGTTAGTCGGAGCGGGCGCATTCCTCTTCACTATCGGTGCGACCCTCCGACTCATTTTTCATCGGGACGGCGATGCGGTTGAGCGGTGGGATATCGGATTAGTCATCGCTCTCGGCGTGGCGTGTCTGTGGGCGTCGCCCTCCTCGGTGAGCGAGTTTCGGATCTCACCGGACAGCCTTGAGTACGTTGCGGGTGCTCGCTCACTTGTCGACTCGGGTCGCTTCGTGCTCCCCGGTGAACTTATTCCTCGCTATCCCCCGTGGTTTTCGGCTCTCTGGATAGCCCCGTCTCTCGTCGGACACACCCACCCAGGATGGTCGGTAATTCCGGTGACGCTCTCTGCTCTTCTGGCCCTCTTGTGTGCCTATCGGCTCGGTACCGGTCTCGGTGGAAGGTGGGGTGGGGCGATGAGCGCTCTCCTCCTCCTTATGGTTCCCGGGTTCGTTTTCTTTAGTCGGCAGGTTTTGATCGATATCCCGACGACCGCGCTTTTTTTGGCGGGAGCTTTGGTGGCTGCCCGAGCCGCCGCTAATCGGAACTATGGGTGGGGGCTCCCCCTGCTTGGGGGGGCGCTCGTTGGGTGGGCGATCCTGTTGAGACCGACCGGCGGGGTGATGGCGCTCCCCCTGGCGGTCGTTTTTATCGCCTCGGGGTGCCACCAGCTCCGATCGCTCATCTGTCTCGGGGTACCGATCGTCGGGGCGGTGCTTCTTGGGGCGGGGTATAACTATTTTACCTTCGGGGATGCAGCCCGAAGCGGTTACAATTATTGGTGCGGTATTCCGTACGATTTCTTCTCTCTCACCTTTGGGGGGAGATTCATCGCGCAGAATTTCCGGCCGACGTTCGTCGATTCCGGTCTCGGGCCGCTGATAATCTTCGCCCTTGGGGGGTGGTTTTTCCTTCGCCGCTCCGGAGTGGGAACTCCGAGCGCAGCTCGAATATACTGTCGCTACGTTGTTCTCCTCGGGATCCCCCTCGTAGTTTTCTATCTCCTTTATTTCTTCCCCGCGGTGCGCTTTATCGTACCCGTCTCAGCGCTCGTCGCGGTGCTCCTCGGCGGAGTTATCGGGGTGGCTCTTGAGCGGCGCGGTGCAGCCGCTGGGGTTCGTCGGGGTGGGGCGATCCTCGCGCTCATTCTTGTGGTCGGATTTCGCGTGATCGTCCCGGAGCTGCCGCCGGTGAAGGGGGAGGCGGCGCGTCGGATCGCCGCGCATACACCCTCCGGGGCGATCGTCGTTTCCGGAATTGATCCGGTCTATCTCGGGTTTATGGTCGGAATGGCGCGGGAGTATCTGCCGATCTCGCGCCGGGTTGAGTACGCGTCAAAGATGATCACCGAGCGGCGGTTAGAGCTCGATCCGGCGGGGATCGAGCCGCGGTGCGATAACCCCGACCCCCGGGTGCTTGCCCACGGGGGTCGTTGGGTGGTGCCGCGGGTAGCGCTGGGGGACCTCGAATATGTGGCCGCGGCCTTAAACGGGGGGCGCCCGGTGTTTCTCGAAGCCACCCGGATTCGCGACGGTGAGTTGGCTGAGTTCAAGGGTCGATTCGTTTTGATTGAGCGGGCTCCACGGCTTTATGAAGTGAGGCTCAGAGCTGCCGCCTCAGAGATCTCTCCGTCGCACGCGGCACGTGACGATACGTGAAGGGAGGCAGGAGCAGGTTCTTAGTGGTTCGACTATTAAATTCTTTCACCTGCAAGGTAATAGAATTTATGCTCACCACTAGTCCTGAGTTAGTTTTTCACTCCGCGGGAGTGAAAAAAACTTATTTGTCGAAGGACTAGAGCCCCGCCGCTTTGGCAAAATCGCCCCGCTGCACCGCGCCCGCCAAAGCGATGAGGTCGGGAGAGAGCTCTCGGTCGCTTTTCACTACGGGAAAGAGCGTCCGAATCAATCCTACTACCTTTTCGCTGACCGGACTTAGTCGCCGCTCGTCCGGAGAAAGCGGGGGACTGGTGGGGCTTGCAAACGGGAGCTGCGGACTTTCGGCGCGGATCGCGGCGGCCTGGGCGCAAAAGGCGAGTTCGATCCCGAGCGCCTCGGCGAGGCGGGGGACCGTCTCGCTCACCCGTACTGCGAGACCGGCACTCATACTGACGTGATCCTCTTGTCCCGCATCGGTCGAAAGTGAGAACAGGTGACTCGGCATCGCGTTTCCCCAGATGAAATTGGTCAGCGCTGCTGAGGCGTACTCTGCAAGCATCATCCCCGAGGAGGTCGCTCGCTCCCCTGGGTCGAGGAGGGGCCAAATAAGGTCGCTTCCAAGGCCGAGATTGCGCGCCTCGTCGACGAAGCGGGCGCAGCGAGTGTTGGAGAGGCTCGCCATAATCGCGAGCGCTTGCATCAGATTGTACAGTTTCACCGCGATCGGCATACCGTGGAAGTGCCCTCCGGAGATGATCCGAGTGAATTCACCTCCCAGATCGCTCGGGTG
>JBJOHD010000117.1:0-14196 GCA_046047875.1 Pseudomonadota bacterium
CTGAAGATAGTCCCGAAAGAGGGCCTCGCGGAGGAAGCTCAGAAACTTCCGTTTGAGTTTTACGATGAACTTTCCGAGCGGTCCACCTCGGTGGGTGGTGATCGCATCGGGAGAGAACTTAAGCTCGTAAGCGTAGTTGCGGTTGAGGAACGCGAGCTCCTCGGAGTGTTGGAGACTCCCCTGTCGGAAAGCTCCCTCGCCACTCATCGAAGGGGGGCGTGATGGGTAGCGATCCCGATTCGCCTCGACATCTTGAGCGATGCGCTCCCGGATACGCTGCATGAGCGCCGGAATATCGGGGGTGCTTTCGGTGGGTGGGGTGGAAACGGGGAGGGGCTTAGCCATTCGTTGTACGGTGTGCCTCTATCGGCCGGCGACGTACTCCGACCAGTAAAAGCTTTATATTCTTAGCTATCGGGGATGAGGTCAAGTTAGGTGGCGGCGGGTGTGCGAGGCCGGCATGTTGTGGCAACTATGTGATTCAATTTATAAAAGATACTGAGCGAGGATATCCAAGTAAAGCGGGTCCGCCCAAAGCCCCGGTAGGTGAACCCGGTATGTGAGGCGGACGGACCCCCCGATTTGGTTTTGTTTCGACCGACCTCTCGGCTGGGATACAAAAGGCGTCAGTGGTTACCCATGCGGTTGGCCGATTGCGCGGGATACCGGAGTAGGGAGGTGAGAGATAAACTCTCGACCTCCCCCACGGGTTAAATACAGTCGTTGTCAGTTTTGACCTCGAAGGCGGTGTTCTCTGCACCCCTCCTTTCACCCTCAACCTCTAGGCACTCTTGGAGCTCGAAGTCCTCGATGGAGAGGCCCGATCTTTGGCCACCTCGGCGGTACTTTGTTGAGCCATTGATGACAAAAGTCGTCGTGCCTACGGTGATCTGTGATGAGGACTTAGCCCTGAGCAGACCTTTAACCTCTATCTCGAAGGCTCCCGACCGCCCACTGTCGTCGTCACCATCAGCGACACCGTCATCATCTGAGTCCCGATCGTTCGGGTTCGTGCGATTTTTATACTCATCGCCGTCGTTGAGGCCGTCATCATCGAAATCGCTGTCGCAACGGGCGCCTGAAGTTTCAAGGACATCGGGGACACCGTCGCTATCCGCATCGGCCAATTTGGAGAGGGCGGCCATGACCTGCGCCCGACTTTTGAGGGAGAGTTTATTCAGCTTTCGAACGAGTTTCTTCATCGAGCGATCGATCGCCTTGGCTTCGTTCGAGACGCTTTTTTGCGAGGGACCTGCGAATGCAAACTCAGTCGAACAGAGGACTGCTAAGAGGGTGGCGAGCACGACGTTAATGCGGAGATTCATGAGGGAATCCTATTTCTTAAAATGTTGCGAATTTTTAGAAGGGCCACGATCGGCTGAAAGCTGCATAAATCCCATCCGTGTGCGTTGGGTACGTTCAGCAGCATCTCCCGAATACCCTTCAAATTGTACCTTAGAGAATGGGGCAGCGCGAACGATTTTTACGCGAGGGGGATAGGGAACGCCCTGGCCGCCGGGGGGCCAGGGCGTTTTAAACGAAGCTTCAGAGATTAACCGGCTTTCTTTACCCCAGCGATCTCAAGGGTTATCTTCACCTCATCACCAACGATCACCGCACCCGCCTCGGTAAGCTTTCCCCAGGCGAGTCCGAAATCCTTGCGGTTAAGTTTCGTGGTCGCTGAGAAACCGACCCGCTCGTTCCCGTGCGGATCCATCGCGCTTCCATTATATGAGACATCGAGGGTCACCGGCTTTGTGACGCCGTGCATCGTCAGATCTCCGAGAACTTTGAACGACTCGGCTGTGCCGGTGGTTTCTTTGCTGACGAATGAGAGCTCAGGAAACTTGGCGATGTTGAAAAAGTCGGGGCTTTTTAGGTGATCGTCTCGCTTGGCGTTCTCGGTGGTGATGCTATCGACCGAGATCTTTGCGACAGTCTTTGCGGCAGCGATATTTTTCGGGTCGTACGAAATCGTTCCCTCGAACTTGCCGAACGCACCGTTAACGTTGGAGATGGCGAGGTGCTTGATTTTGAACTCGACCGAGCTGTGATCGTTATCGATCGAGTAGTCGGTGCAAAACGCGGCGGCGGGTACGAGGGCGATGAGGATGGCGCCTAAAAGACGTTTCATAAAGGGTAGACTCCTTAAAAAATCGGCAGACGTTTAGACGATGAGATTAGGGGGTACGGCGGGGCTCGGCAAGAATAAGCTCTTGAATGGGGTTGCCTCGGGGTGTGGATAACTAGGATAAAAGCCTGGAGGTACCATATTCTTCGCCGATGACGGGGGTAGGGGGGTGCTACCAAGGGGGGGCGAACTCTGTTACAAAATGGAGAGAAGAGGCCGCGACTTAAGAGCCTCAAACGGTGTCAAGGGCGGTATGGCTAATCTTACGAGGCAGGCTGAGCGAGTTGTAGGCCCGGGTACGGTGGGCCTCACCCTCGGTGCGCTCGGTGTCGTGTTCGGTGATATCGGCACCTCCCCTCTCTACGCTCTTCGGGCATGCTTCAGCGGTTCGTATCAGATTCCGCTCACCTCCGAACACGTTCTTGGAATTTTGTCGCTCCTTTTTTGGTCGCTCCTTCTCGTAGTTTCACTTAAGTACCTCTTCCTCGTCGCTCGGGCGAATAACCGGGGTGAAGGGGGAGGGATGGCGCAGCTCGCGCTCATCCACCGTTACACCCTTCGTCGGGTGCGGGGCCTGCGGCGGTTCTTCGTTCTCTTGGGGATGTTCGGTGCCGCGCTCATATTCGGGGATGGAGCGTTGACCCCAGCTATCTCGGTCGTGAGTGCTGTAGAGGGCATACCGATAGCTCACCCGGGGCTAGCTTCGTACGTGATCCCGATCTCCGCCGCGATCCTTCTACTTCTTTTCGCTCTGCAGCGAACGGGTATGGGCCGTCTGCCCCATTTCTTTGGCCCGATACTGCTCCTGTGGTTCGTCACCCTCGGGGCGCTGGGACTTCGGGGAGTCTATCTTGAGCCGAGCGTTTTGTCGGCGCTCAGCCCAGTGCCGGCGCTTCACTTTCTTTCGGTCGAACCGGATGTCGCATTCCTTGTGCTTACCGCGGTGGTGCTCGCGATAACGGGAGCTGAGGTGCTGTACGCCGAGATGGGACTTTTCGGTATCAAGCCGATCCGCTGGGGTTGGTTTTTCGTCGTCCTGCCTGCGCTGGTGCTTAACTACTTTGGTCAAGGCGCCCTGCTTTTAAGGGAACCGGGAGCTGCGGAGAACCCCTTCTTCATGCTTGTGCCGACTGAGTATCTCTATCCCGTCATAGCGCTCTCGCTCCTCGCGGCATTCATCGCATCACACACCCTTATCACCGGGGTCTTCTCGATCACACAACAGGCGGTGCAGCTCGGCTATCTTCCCCGCCTCTCGATTCGGCACACCTCGGCATCGCTTGTGCGGCAGATCTACATTCCGTTTGTAAACTGGGTGCTTCTCGCGGCGGTTCTGTGGCTCCTCTATCATTTTCGAACCACGGAGAACCTGGTCAATGCGTATGGACTCGCGGTCTCAAGCACGATGGTGATTACCTCCGCGCTCACCCTTTTTGTGGCGCGAGTTCACTGGGCGTGGTCGTGGTGGCGGGTGGTGCCGCTCAGTATCGTTCTTGGGACCATCGACGGAATGTTTCTTCTCGCCAATCTCGGAAAATTCCTCCATGGGGGATGGTTTCCAATCCTTGCAGCTGTAATCATCTTTGTGGTCATGGCGACCTGGTTTCGAGGGCGACAGATACTTGCTGAGAGGCTCCGAAGCCTTCTGATGCGGACCGATAAGTTCGTTCGGGAGATGGTCAACGTCGTCCCGAAGCGCTTGCCGGGAACGGGGGTATTTATGGCGCGCTCCCCGGAGCTCGTGCCCCCCGCACTCCTGCAAAACGTGCGGCACCACCACGTGCTTCACGAGATTACGATCCTCCTCGCTGTGTTCACCGAGGAGGTCCCGTACGTTCCACAGGACGCCCGGATCGAGATCGATCCGCTGGGGAAGGGGATCTACGGGGTAATCGTCCGGTACGGATTTATGGATACCCCCGATATTCCTGAAGCCCTTACTGCGTTGGGGGTTCACGGCATCGAATACACCGAGGAGACAACGACCTATTTCCTTAGTCGGGAGACCCTGGTGGCGACCGCTTTGCCGGGGATGGCCCTCTGGCGGGAGCGTCTTTTCGCCTTCATGGCGCGCAACGCGGAGCGGGCGTGGACATTTTTTCAGATACCAAGTTCGCGGATAGTCGAGATAGGGCTCCAGGTCGAGCTCTAAGGGGATCCGAGGCGCCCGCGGATCGCCTCTCCTATGGCGGCCGCCTGAACGCGTATCTCCGGAACCGCGGTGGTCTCCCACAAAGAGCCTTTCAGAAGTGACCCCAGGGTGAGAAGAGAGGAGGAAACCTCTCCACGGTCGTTGATAACGAATCCTTGGGGTGAGGCACGAAGGCCGAAGCCGAGGGAATCGCGCGCAAGGAGTTGTGCGTCGAAGAGGGTGCGAAAGAGGGGCGAGGTGTCACGGTCGAGCTTCCCCTCGGGGCCGGTGCAATTAATTATTCGATCAACCTCAAGCTGCTCGAGCGAGGAGGATCCTCGGGATCTCAATTCGATCGCAAAGCGCTCTCCGACGCTCCTGACCCGAGCGAGATTTCCGGCGATAATCCGCAGCCGTCCCGAGCACCGGAGTGATTCGATCTCGCGGTAGAGCTCCGGAGCGAGCCGATGGCGATTCGTTTCCCAATACGATTTGATATGCCGTAAAAATCGCCGCTGATCGGTGAGGGACAGATGACTCCAGATCTCGGGGGTTCGGCTGCGCAATGAATCGAGCACCGCTTGCCACGGTATACCCTCCTTCTGAGCGGTGTGAATCGCGCCACGCACGGTGGAAATAAGGCTGCGTAGCTTTAGCTTTTCGATTCTAAGCTCGATCGGGGGAAATGCGGGCCCCCGTACGTCGTGGACAGCAGGGAGGAGTCCTCGCCGCGAGAGACCGATCACCTCACCGGAGTGACCGCTTCGGGCGAGTGCGAGCGCTCCATCGATCATCGTAAGTCCGGTACCGAGAAAGAGGATCCGCTCCGTCGGCGAGATGTTGCGCCACGGAGGGACGCTCCAGATGTCGTGAGTGTATCGTGGATGGTGACGTATCTCGTGGCACGCAGGGTGCACCGTCGTCGGGGCGATATTTCCAAGGGCGAGGACAACGAAATCTGACTCAACCCCTGAGCCGTCCGCGAGTGTGATGCGATATACATGGTCTTTTAACGCGAGGCCGATCGCGGTGGATCGATGATGGTGAAAGCGCACTGCTGACGCAGCGGTTATCGCCCCATCCAGTGACGCTGCGACGTAGTCGCCGAAGAGCCGCCGCGAGACGAAGGAGCTCGGGGAGAGATTCGGAGGGACGAGATGACCGAGCGGAGCGCTCCGGTGCCCCTCAAGCCACCGAAGGAAGTGGTTGGGATCGCTGGGAAGAAGCGACATTCGGCCGGCCGGTACATTGAGCAGGTGATACGACTCACAAGCGCCGAAGGCGAGCCCCGGACCGATACGGGGGCTCGGTTCGATAACCGAAACGTCGAGCGGTCGAGCAGAGTTGAGGAGGTGGAACGCAACGGCAGCTCCGCTTAAACCTCCGCCGATGATGGTCACCCGGGGAGTTGACGTCATTCGAGCCGCCAATCGATCTCGGCGAGCCCGTGGGAGTGAAGATAGGCGTTCGCCTTGGAGAAATGGCGGCATCCGAGAAAACCCCGGTGCGCTGAGAGGGGCGAGGGATGTGGAGCGGTAAGGACGCAGTGCTGAGCGCGGTCGATCATCGACCCCTTCTTTTGTGCGGAGGATCCCCACAACATAAAAACGATATGCTCCCGTTGCTCATTAAGTGCGGAGATAATCTTATCGGTAAAACGCTCCCAGCCGAGTTGAGCGTGCGATTGCGGTCCTCCAGCGCGGACAGTGAGTGTTGCGTTAAGGAGAAGCACTCCCCGGCGCGCCCACGACTCGAGGCATCCGTGCGAGGGGGGAGGGATGCCGAGATCGCTCTGAAGCTCCTTAAAGATGTTGACGAGGGAGGGCGGAGGGGGGACTCCTTTTTGCACCGAGAAGGATAGTCCGTGAGCCTGGTTTGGGCCGTGGTAGGGATCTTGGCCCAAGATAACGACCCGTACCGCGTCGAACGGGGTGAAGGCGAGGGCGTTAAAAATATCTCCGTTACGCGGGTATATGATCTGACCCTCGCCGCGTTCGCGCTCGATCGTGCTCAGGATACCCTTGAAATAGGGTTCCTCACGTTCTTTCCTGAGGACCTCTTTCCAGTCGGGGATCGCTGGGGTTGTTACAAGGGGAAGAGCTGTGTCCATTGCAGTTGCAGGAAGATCGTTTGCCATACTTGTATCACCTCTACAAGTTCCTACTCAGTGGTTCCGGTTCGGACAGGGGGGGAGCACACGTGATATTTCGAGAGCCGTTCGACCCACCGTGCAGCTTGAGAAGCCTCAGATGAGGGGGTGACAAAGCCACTAGTCCTTCGACAAATAAGTTTTTTCACTCCCGCGGAGTGAAAAACTAACTCAGGTCTAGTGGTGAGCATAAATTCTATTACCTTGCAGAAGAAAGAATTTAATGGTCGGACCACTAGTACTCCCTCGCTGATTCGATCTCTTCGATCATATCGAGATAAGACACGTAGCGGGAGAGCGCTATCGCGCCGCTATCGACAGCATCTTGGACCCCACACTCCTCCTCTGCGGTGTGGGAGCAATCACCGAATCGGCACTCGCGGGCCCTTTCCCGGAATTCAATGAACGCGTCGGCCGCTTCCCGCTTCGTTAGATGGGTCACCCCAAATTTCTGAATCCCCGGAAGATCGATGATGAGGAGCGGGGGAGCCCCCTCTCGGTGCAGGGTGTAGCCTCTCGATTGCGAGGTGGTCTGTCTCCCTTGCCCCGTGCGATGGCTGACCTCAGCGGTGCGACTTTCCGCTTCAGGTATGAGGTGGTTAAGTATCGAGCTCTTTCCCACCCCCGATACCCCAGCGAGGGCCACGATCCGTAAGCTCGGATCTCGCACCGCCTCTTCAACGGCAGCCATCCCCTCGCCGAGCTTCGCGCTCGTATACAGAACGGGGATTCCCAGATGCTCGTAGGTTTTGACGAGTGGCAGGGTCGATTCGAGATCGAGGTCGGTCTTATTGACGATCAAGGTGCACGGGATCTCCTCGCGGGTGGCAACGGCGATAATCCGATCGACGAAGATCTCGTTAAAGAGGGGGGCGGTGGCGGTGACGATGAACACCCGGTCGAGATTCGCGGCGAGTTTCTTCTTTTTCTCCTGATAGGCCCGAGTGAGGTAGTTCCTTGCGGAGAGCACCTTCGTTATGAATGCCTCTCCTCGGTCCAGCGAAAACGCCACGGTATCTCCCACGGTAATATCCCGAGCGTGGGTTGAAACTCGTCCTTTAAGGGTTTGTCCGTCTTCAGTGAGGAGCTGCACCGAGCGGCGGGTAGCGGTGATGACCAGGGCGTGTTGAGTAGCGACGGTCATTAAGGTGTTCCAGTTGGTGTCGTGGCGGCGCTCTGGAAATAGTCACGCATACCTGAGATCCAGGTCGTTACGGTGTGGCCGACACTCACCCAGTTTACCTCAGTAGCGAGATGGGGGATAAGGACACTAAGCACGGCGAATACCATCGGAGCGATCAGAGCTGGCCAGATACCCTCGATCTCGATCCCGGGGAGGAGTTTTACGATCACCCAGAAGATCGCGCCGTTTACGAGCACTAAAAGAATCGCCTTCATCGTGAACGAATCGGGAAGCTTAAAAAAGAGCGCCCAATCCCAATAGGTTGCATTGAGGTAGGCGAGAGCTGCGACCGCAAGAAACGCTCCGAGCGGCCCCTTCACCTTAAGGCCTGGGAGGGCGAAAGCGGTGAGCATCATGGCTGCCGTTTGCAGCGCCCAATACTTGAAATTTATCGAAACGATGTCCATGAATTGAGGAGTATTTTCAATAAGTCGCGATCATTGACCATTGAAATGGTTTATCCGATTATTGTCAAAGGGATTCGGGCAAGGCGTGACCGCCGCCCCGTTGGAGTGAGCTCATCGTTCGAGGAAGACTATGGAGATGCCGAAGTTCTCGTTTAAGATTTGGCAGCGTGACCTGCGGGGGAGCGGGCTCCTCTTTGTCCCAGGGGTGTGTCTCGTGTTGATGGGTATCGTTGCGTTGCTTGCTCCGCGCTTCATTCTCGCTCTCGTAGCGGGTCTCTTCCTCTTTCTCGGGGCGGTGCTATGTGTCGTTGCGCTCAAGGTCGCCCATATTCAGCGAAAATTTACCCGGATGGCGCGGGAGTTTGAGGGCCGCATAGTCGTGCACGGGGTGAACGTCGTTCCCCAGACCGACATTCAAGTTGAGCCTGTCAGTAAGAAGATAGTCTACCACTAAGGAAGCCGTACCGCTCGTCGCTCACGCCGGAAGGGGGGGGTTACCCCTCAACAGGAGGCGTGTCGGCAGGCGGAGCCATAAACGCGGAGACAACCTTCTCGATCGCCATTCGTACGTGGTGTTGGGCGAGGCCGAAGTTCCCCTCCCGATTTGCAGCGAACTCATGGAACCGCCGAAGGTACTCGTGCGAGAGGGTCAGCGACAGGACGATTGAGGCGAGCTGTCGATCGGTTGGTGTCAGTTTGCCCTCGATGTCGAGGAGAGCAGTCCGGGATTTCTCGATCGAATCGGCGATCTCCGCCATGAGTTCACCATGGCGATATGTCGAGTCGTTTCTGATGAGGTGTTGATATTCGTAAAGCTTCGCCAGTCCATCCATGATGTCGAGGATCCCTTTGCCGGGGTTCGCCGCGAGCGACCGCTCGAGCCCGTTAAGGGCGATCTCATACCGTAGATCGCTCGGGAAATGTTCGGTTCCGCTCTCAGCGGCGAGTTGGTGACGACGCTCTCGAAGCTCCTGAGCTGGGCTCTTCGGTTTATCTTGTTCAGGGTTGGTTGCCATCGGTGCTCCCTTAGTTCTTTCGTTGACGGTGATTACGGGGAAAATATTGCTGAATGGTTGAGATCGGCGACGGGATAAGACCGAATGTGCGCTCGCGGATGAGCTCGACGATATGGGTTCCCAGGGCGTGGTCAACCGCGAGGACGAGTTTATCCCAGCTATCCGATGAGTCGGGGCTCAGTCGGGTTGGTTTAATCGAATCGATCTCTATCGCTGATGGTGCATCGTAGTGGTGATCGAGGTCGAGTGCAATCGTCCGCGCCACATGGGGGAAAAACAGACTTCGTTTAGAGTCACGAGATAGAAGTTCGACATGACTTCGCCAGGCCTCATCCGACAGGACCGGGCCGACGATCTCAATCTGCATTACCTGCTGCGGGCGACGAAAGCTCGAGAGCGTGTCCTCAAGCCATTTCCTAATCCCCGGAGGCTTATCGGTTGGAGCGGTTGCTTGGGTTACCTCGAATGAGATCAGAAGACCGGAGAACGATTGATCGCGTACGGAGCTCTCTGGAGTGAGCCCGGGGACGAAAGAGTCGAGGGCTGCATCGGAGATGTTCAGTAAAACTGCGGTGGCGTTCCCCCGTCGCACCGCTCGGCTGAACTCTAACGTCCACTCCTCCCTAAATCCTGGAAAAGCAGCAGAGAGGTGTTCGGTGATTACCCTCTTCAGGTTCGGATAGTCGGTGACGATCCCGGCGGGATCAATCGTGTTAAATCCTCTATCGAGGTGAAACTCCTCGAACGAGATGCCGACTTTGCCGCGGTGGCGATTTTCCCGTGGAAAACGGATTGGGGCTGTGGTGGGGCTAACCGTCTCGATCTCGTCGACTCCCATCGGAAGTGCTGGCTCACTGGGAGCGATTTTAATAAAGTGCCGGGTACCATCCTCCTCGAGCACTCGGTACATGACGACATCAGAATCACTGGGTCGCCATCGAACGATCGATTCGATGCCCGGTGGACGATCACACCGTGTCACTATCGCGCTGATGAGACACGAGCCGATCACGGTCGGGCCGCTTCGAGCAAGAAACCGATCTTGATCGAGCTGCAATGCTGACGGAGAGAGGAGCTGGTCGAGTCCGAGATGCAAGTGCTCGCTCCCAGTCCTCTCTTCCCGGACGTTCACCAAAATACCGGCGCCGTGGGAGAGGAAGTCGGCAAGCGAGTGTGAGATCTCTCGCGCGGAGCCATCGATCGCCGGGGAGGATTTGAGAACCGGCACCATAAAGTTTCCCGAGGCACGGTCTTGTGCAGTGATGAGAAGCGTCACGGCTCCGTCTGCGGAGGTCGCTCCGGCGAGGGACTTCAACTCAAGGGTGACCCCGTGAGCGGCGGCAACATCATCGAGAAATGAATTGCGGAGGCGCGGTTCAAGGGAACGCCAGACGCGGCTTACATCTGAATCGGAGAGGACCGTGAGGGAATGCCCCTTGAGAAACTCTTTGAAGCGAATACCGAGGGACGCCTCCGGGGAAGGCGGCCTCGCCGGCTCAGGGGACATTCCGGAGTGTTCCCCTCGATGGCGGGCATCATCCCGCCGGTCGTCTGAAGGACGGTGCTCAGGGTTTGGAGATGGCGACACAACAGCTCCCGGTGTCGGATAAAAACGTTAACGAGCCTTCCCGCGCTGTGCGGGGGAGGAGGCCTCACTATCTCATAAGAAGGGAAGTTACTCATGAGCACCCCTTCCGTTCGTAAGGTTGGGGGGCTCTTTGGCCGTCCGCGCTTATAGAGGGCGAGGCGCCTTAGTGAGGCTCAGAGAGGGTTATCCGTTTGACGGATTACGGTGTGAAGTATTCGCGGCTCTGCCTTTGCCTCAAGAAATCCAGCGGCTAGCCTACTGCAGTTCAACCCCTTGAATTTAAGGCACACCGGGCGAATGGCCAGTGGAGGATTCGTACGGGTGAGGCGGCTCATTCGGCCGTAGTCCCTCGAATCTGACCGTGGTAGATCTCCCGAGGGGAGGAGGGCATGAAGGGCTTCAAAGAAAATCTGCCGGTGAAGGTGTGTCCCGTATGCGGACGCCCGTTCTCGTGGCGGAAGAAATGGCGCCGCACGTGGGAGCAGGTGCGGTATTGCAGCGATCGGTGCCGCCGACAGAAAAGGAGCGGGGAATGAGCCAGCCGATTTTGCGATTGATCCTTGGGGACCAACTCAACATCGCTCATTCGTGGTTCCGTGAGCCCGCCGGCGGAGCTGAATACGTCCTTATGGAGGTTCGTGAGGAAGCCACGTACGTCCGTCACCATATCCAGAAGATTATCGGCTTTTTCCTTGCGATGCGGGCCTTTGCTGAGGAGCTCTCGGCGCGGGGTCTGCGGGTGCGTTATCTCAAGCTTGACGATCCAGCGAATCGGCACTCCCTTACTGAAAATCTTGAAGATCTTCTCCGGTCTGGGCGCTACAGCGCTTTCGAGTATCAAGCCCCCGACGAATTCCGGGTGAAAGAGATACTTGAGGGTCTTGGTCGCCGGATTCAACTGCCTACCCGGGGGGTGAGTTCGGAGCATTTTCTGGTTGAGCCGGATTTTTTCTCGGGGGTATTCAAGGGACATAAGCGCTATACGATGGAGCACTTTTATCGGGCGGTGCGTCGGCGCTATCAGTTTTTAATGGAGGGGGAGGACCCGATCGGAGGGAGATGGAACTTTGATGCAGAGAATCGAAAAAAGCTCCCAGCGGATGTCGTACCGCCTCCACCACGAACGTTTGAACGAGATGTCTCTGAGATCGCCACGCTGCTGGAGAAGATGGGGATACCCTCGATCGGTTCGGTGGATCCGCAGCGATTCGGGTGGCCGGTAACACGGAAAGAAGCGCTCACGGCGCTTAAATATTTTTGTACGCACCTTCTCCCGAATTTCGGTGCCTACCAAGATGCGATGCATACCAAGCATCGGTTTTTGTTTCACTCCCGTTTGTCGTTCGCGCTGAATGTAAAACTCATCTCTCCGAAAGAGGTCATCGAGCAAGCGATTGCGGCGTGGGAGCGGAGCGACGGGGAGATCTCTATCCAACAGATCGAGGGTTTTGTGCGTCAGATCGCGGGGTGGCGCGAGTTTATGCGCGGGATCTATTGGGCGGAGATGCCGCGGTATCGGACGCTCAACGCGCTGAGCGCAGTGCGGCCGTTGCCGAACTATTTTTGGACCGGCGAGACGAAGATGAACTGCGTTGCTCACGCGGTGCGCCAATCTCTTGAGGAAGCATACGCCCATCACATTCAGCGGCTCATGGTAACTGGGAACTTTTGCATCCTTACCGGTATCGATCCCGCTGCGGTGGATGCGTGGTACCTGGGGATCTACATCGACGCGATCGAATGGGTAGAACTTCCAAATACTCGGGGGATGAGCCAATTCGCCGACGGCGGAATAGTCGGAACGAAGCCGTACACCTCGAGCGGACAGTATATCAACAAGATGTCAAACTACTGCTCGGGGTGCTTCTACAACGTCAAGGAGAAGTTTGGGGAGCGGGGATGTCCATTTAATTCCCTTTACTGGGACTTCCTCATTCGGCATCGCGACAAACTCGAAAAGAATCCCCGTATCGGGATGGGATATCGGCAGATCGATCGGATGTCTGATCGAGATATAGCAGCGATTACGGAGCAGGCTGAGGGGATCCTGAGTCGGATAGAAAACCTGTAATTCTCGCTAGAGAGGTCGGCGTGCGACGAATAATTTCCGAACAAGGCTGAGCCGCCCCGAGCAATCTCCCCGTGGGAACCTCTCTCGACGACTAGACGAACGCCTCCTCGGCAGCGCCGCCGACCGCGATCTTTCCTTCCGCCTCGAGGCGGCGGACGATATCGACGATCCCCTGCTGGGCCTTCTCGACGTCTTTGAGTTTGACCGGACCCATCGCGGCGAGATCTTCTTTGATCATCGCAGCGGCGCGCTGCGACACGTTGCGGAACAACAGATCTTGCAGCTCGGGGCTCGCCTTCTTGAGGGCGAGAACGAGCTGATCGCGGGGGACCTCTTTGAGAACCGCTTGAACGCCGCGGTCGTCGATCTTCTTGATATCCTCGAAGGTAAACATGAGGTTACGGATCTGTTCAGCCAAGTCGGGATACATCTCCTCGATCTCGGTGATAATTCTCTCCTCGTTCGTGCGATCGACGAAGTTGAGTATGTCTGCGGCTGATTTCGGTCCGCCGATCTCCTCCTCGTCGCCGAGGCCGCTTCCTTTCAATTGGGAGCGCAAAACCTCCCGAACCTCATCGATCACGTCGTTTTTAACGTTATTTAAGTGCGCTATACGGACGAGGATATCGGTCTGAGCCTCCTCGGTCATCTTTTGAAGCACCGTAGCCGCTTGATCGGGGTTCATCTTCGTCATCAGAAACGCTACGGTCTGAGGGTGCTCGGCGGAGATGAATCCGTTAAGGATCTTCTCCGGCACGTCGGATATGATGGCGCTGATCGGCTCTTTCCGCGCCCCGGTGATGTATTCGAGAAGACCGGTACCCGCTTTGTCGCCGAACGCTTCAGCGATGACGTCTTTCGCGAATTCTCGCCCGTCAACGAGGAGGGTGTCGCCCGCCCGCATCATGTTCCGGAACTCGCGGGTGATAGCGAATTGCGTCTCCCGATCAACTTCAGAAACCGCCATGAAGGCGCGGCTTATTCGTTTAACCTCGGGCTCGGTCAGGTGCTGGAGCACCTGAGAGGCGAGGTCTTTACCCATCGTCAGGAGGGTTACCGCAGCCTTTTCGGTGTTTGAAAGATCTCGGCCCATAGCTTTCTTATCGTTGCGCTCGCCCGATTTTGGGCGAGAGGATACTAAGGGTTTTGATGACGGTTTAGTCACGAAAGCCTCGAAAAAGATTTACCTTCCTTAAACGTTGATCTAACTGATAATCTTGAGGCTCTAGGGCCATTTAGTTGCGGCGAATCTTTGTCGTAACGCATTGAAAGTAATGGGCTTTTTCTTTTATCCCCGGACCCGAGACGTCCGCTATGCACGAGTCACTCACCGCGTTGTACCGCGCGATATTTTCTGAGGAGCCTCAAGGGGTGGTGGCCCTGAATGCTCACGCCTCGAACCGAAGGATCTTTCGGCTGTCCGGGTCGGGGCGTGCGGTCATCGGCATCGTCAATCCCAATAAGTTTGAGAACCGTGCATTCATAGAGTTTAGCCGTCACTTTAAGGGAGTGGGGCTCCC
>JBJOHD010000118.1:0-15865 GCA_046047875.1 Pseudomonadota bacterium
CCGTCAGAGCACAGGGGAATGTAGGTTCCGGTTTCCTTAAAGTACTTATCCCGCTCCGCAGCGATCTCCATCACCGCTGAACCCTGACCGCGACCGATACCTTTTTGCTCCCGGGTAATACAGATCGAACCACCACCGATACCGATCTTGACGAAATCGACTCCAGCTTCCTCAACGAGGTAGCGGAATCCTTCGGCAGTTACGACGTTCCCGCCCCCGATCGCGACCGCATCGCCGAACTCTTTACGAACGTGCTTTATCCCCGCCGCCTGCCACTCGGAGTAACCGTCGGAGGAGTCGAAACAGAGGCAGTCGGCTCCGGCATCCACAAGCGCCCGGGCTCGCTCCTTGTAATCGAAGGTGTTGAGCGCCCCGCCGACTACGAGACGCTTCTTCGAATCGGTCAACTCATCCGGATTCGACTTATGGTCAAAGTAATCTCGACGAAAGACGAGATATTTTAAATTGCCCTCCGTGTCGACGACGGGCAGACACTCTTTCTTATTCGCCCATAACTTTTCCGTCGCCTCCTGGAGCGTCACCCCCTCTACCGCAAGCACAAGCTTTTCGAGGGGCGTGTAGTAATCCTTGACCGGCTTCGAGAGGTCATCCTTAAACTCCCAAAAATCCTTACTCGTCAAAATTCCAAGAAGCTTTGAGTTCCGTCCGCCGTCAGCGGTGATCGCGATAGTCGAGTGGCCCGTTCTCTTTCGAAGCTCGAGGGCGTCGTTCAAAGTCGCTATCGGGGCAAGATTCGAATCCGATTCGACGAAACCCGCTTTGTGCTCCTTTACCCGCTTTATCATCGCCGCTTGCTCCTCGATTGCTTGGGAGCAGAAGACGAATGCGCATCCCCCTTTTCGAGCAAGCGCGATCGCGAGCTCATCCCCCGATACCGCTTGCATCGCGGCAGAGACGAAAGGGATATTAAGGTGAACTCGGGGCTCAGCGCCTTTTTTAAAGCGCTGCAGTCCCACTCGGAGATTCACATTCGAAGGAATATGCTCGCAGCGGGTGAGCCCCGGCAGGAGGAGATATTCTTGAAAAGTTCTGGAAACATCGTCGACGATAACTGCCACGAAATTTGACCTCCCGCGTCAGATGAGACAGGTAAAAAAATTTGGCGCATTCTACACGCGTTTTACAGATACGGGCAAGTTTGCGAAAAATAAGAATAAAATCAGCTTTTCTTAAGCTCCTGGCGCAGTCCACCGATCACTTCGGAACGATGAAAGCAGCCGTACTCCCGTTCCTAGCAATTCTAGTCCTTCTGCCGCCGCTCGCGGCTCAGGACTACTCCCCCCGGTACTTCCAGATCGGCACCCCCACGGTGACCGATATCTTCGTTGATCCGGTGAGGGGGAGCGATACCGCTTCAGGACGCAGCACCACGTCCCCCCTCCGCACAATTGATGCTGCATGGCGAGCTATTCCAATGGGTGTGCCCCTCACCAACGGTGTGCGTATCAACCTCGCTCCGGGAACATATCCGGAAACCTCGATTCCGAATTATCTGGAATCCCGATACGGCACCGCTGCCGCACCCATAATCATTCGCTCGCGAGATACCCCCGGATCCGCCGTTTTGGAGGGAGATCTCAATATATTCGACTGCCGCTATCTTTACCTCATCGGGCTCACGGTACGTCCACGACCCGCCGGTGATGTCCTGCACTGCGAGCGATGCGACCATCTTCTCCTTCGAGGTTCAACGTTCGATGGGGGCGGTCGAATAGGCCGAGAGACGATTAAGATCAATCAATCTCAAAACATCTTTCTTGAGAATAACAATATTCGAGGAGCGAGCGATAACGCGATTGATTTTGTCGCTGTTCAGTACGGACATATCGTCGGCAATCGAGTCAGCGATGCTGAGGACTGGTGCGCCTATGTGAAAGGGGGCTCAGCGGCGATACGGGTCGAGAACAACACGTTCTTTAAGTGCGGGACCGGGGGGTTCACCGCCGGCCAAGGAACTGGGTTTGAGTTCATGGAGCCTCCGTGGATCCACTACGAGGCATACGACATTAAATTTTTTAACAACATCGTCCATGATACCGACGGTGCAGCGATCGGGGTCAATGGCGGCTTTAATATTCTCATGGCGTTCAATACCTTTTATCGGGTCGGCGCTCGAAGCCACGGCATCGAGGTCGTTTTTGGAAGCCGATCGTGTGATGGTGACATCTCGCGTTGTAACGCCCATCGGGCGCTCAGCGGCTGGGGTCAAAGCAGTGGGGAGGAACCGATTCCGAATCGGCACGTCTTCATATTCAATAACGTGCTCTATAATCCCCCTGGCTTTCGGAGCGCCGATCAACATTTCGCTATTTACTCCCCCCGCGAGCCCACCAGCGGTTCAAACATCCCCTCCCCCGCCCGCACCGACAGCGGGCTTATGATTCGCGGCAATAATATCGCCAACGGACCGTCCGATCTCCCCCTTGGGATCGAGGGGAGCGAGGTGTGCCTCGATTCAAACCCTTCCTGCAGCGAAACTCAGTTGCGGGACGACAACTCGATCAATCAAGGAATACCCCTGCTCCGCGATCCCAGTCGTGGTGATTTCCGTCCAGACCCCAGCGGAGATATCCTCACGGGCACCGCGATCTTAATACCGGACTTCACTGATATCGGCCGACCTCAATCTCCAGCAGTGCCGACCGGGATATTGACGAACATGTTTCCGGAGGATCGGGGAGGGACTCCTCGACACAGCTCGAGTCCGCCGGGGGCATACAGTACCTCGACATCTCCCCTTGAACGACCGATGGAGGATTCCTCGATCCCGGAGACTCCGGGTGATGACTCCCTTCGCACCCCGCCCGACATAAGGATATCGAGGCTCCGGATACGTCGCGTAACCGATAGGCGTGTACGACTTAGCGTTACTGCCCTTTGTTTATCTGATACGGAATCAATCACTCGGGTGCGCGGCTCCTTCGCCGCTCGAGGGTCGAAGCTTAAGACATATGCTATGCGCGCGATCGGAAACTCCTCGTATCGAGGGGTGCTCACGACTCGAACGAACGCATCTCGAGCGGTCGTCTCGATTCGCGCAACAACGTCATCAGGCGCTTCAAGAATCAAACGGAGAAATCTGCGATTACCGCGTTTTTAACGGTTCAGAGGAACCAGGTCACGCCACCACCCCTCGGCGAATTTACTCGACTCGCTCGACACCGTCGGTATCCCCGGGAGCTGGGTCGGTGTAGGCATTGCTCCGTTTGTGACGACCGCCGACCGCAAAGCACGAGCCGTAAATCGGCCCCACTAACTGAACATCTTTCGGCATGAGCTCTTTAGGAACCTCATCGAGTCCACCACCCGAAACAGCGAAACCCTCGTTCAGTCGCTCGATCCAGACCTCGCTCTCGACCGTTTGAATCTGCTGATGTTTCGCCGGTGTATACAGCTCGATCTCTGCCTTGATCGCTGCTCCGAGCCGGTCGCTGCGCGAAGCCGGCGTAAATTCGGGCGGCGATGCTGGTGAATACGTCACTCCGACCGAGGGGTCCTGGGACAAGGTCTCATCGATCTCTTGCACACCTTTCGTGATATTGGCTGTGCGCGAGATTCGCGCAACCGCTTTTGATGGCAGAATTCCGCTCCTTATACGTCCCTCGATAATCCCTCGGGCCATAAACCGACCAGAGCTGATCGCGAACGGCTCCGCCACCGGCGCCTCCACCACTTTCTTCTCTTTGCTGGGAGTAACGATCTCCTCCGACTTTATCCGGGTAAGACAGAAGACTAAACCAAATCCCTGGTCCATTTGGTCCATCGCCGGCACTATGACAGCAAGCTCCCGATCCCCGTCCACCCGTACTGCGATTCGCCGCACAACGGTAGATGCCCGGGCGAACCGGAGCCCGCCCAGAAACTCTCGCTTCACTGGACGAGCGGCACGAACCCGAAGCGCCTCTTTCTCTACAACAAAATCCAACTCGGTCAGCGGAGGAGCACCGCTGCCAACGGGCTGCTCAGGCTGAAGAGTGAGGCTAAACGTCGCAAGACTGGTCTCTCCGTTCACACTCGACCCCGACCAGACGAGCGCCTTCTCCGGAGGGATCGTTATTCGAGTGTCGAGATGCGGGAGAGAGAAGGGGCTCCCCTGACGCAACGACTCCACAAGAGCACCCCGCACGTCTGCCGGAAACGTCGGCTCATCAAGCTCGTTGAGAGTGCTCGCCGACTCCGTACCCTCATCCTCTGCAAGCACCCAACCGAACGGTGCTACACAGAGGAGAGCTGCTCCGAGGAAAGAGATAATCTTCATACGATTCCCCGCGGCGAAAATAGATACCGACGCATACTCACTCCTAGAGCGATCCCCAGTCCCACCATCGCTGAGACGATCGACGACCCTCCGTGACTCAACAACGGAAGGGGGATTCCGACAACCGGTAAGAGTCCGATCACCATACCAACGTTAATAATGGTATGAAAAAAAAGAACCGCCGTCACCCCCACTGTTATAATCCCGCCGAAGAGATCTTTGCTCCGAGCGACAACTTTCAGTAAGCGGTGAATAAGAAAGACGTACATCAGGAGCACCGCCACGCAGCCGAAGAATCCCCACTCCTCTGCCACCACGGAAAAAACGAAGTCGGTCGTATGCTCTGGGAGAAACTCGAGCTGGGTCTGCGTTCCACTCAGATAACCTTTCCCCGTAAGCCCCCCTGAACCGACAGCGATCTTTGACTGGATGATATGATATCCGCTTCCCCGCGGATCCGCATCGGGATTAAAAAGGGTTAAAACTCGTCGTTGTTGATATGGGTGAAGCGAATGCCATGCGGGATAGGCGATGACAAGCATGAGGACCACCCCGAGGACGAGCAGCCGTGGGCGAACCCCCATAAAAAGGATCATCGCTCCACCAACGATCCCAACCGAAAGGGCGCTCCCGAGGTCGGGCTGATTGATGATGAGCGCCATCGGTACCCCGACCATGCCGAGAGGAATCAAGAGCTGCCGCAGGGTGTAGCCCCCACGGAGGGGGGGATTACGCGCCAAATATCGCCCGAGTGCCAGAATCAGCCCAAGCTTCATCGGCTCTGCAGGCTGCAAATTCACTCCACCAAAAGATAACCACCGCCGCGAACCGTTGACCTCTATTCCGATGAGAAGCACCGCAGCAAGGAGGACCACGCAGACGCCGTAAAAGATATACGCATAGCGATGGAGCACCTGGGAAGGGATCGCCAGGGTAATGAAAAGAACGACGAATCCGACGCCGAGAAAAAACATCTGACGACCGAACGCGTGACTATGCATCTCTATCGGGAGCCACGGAAAGAGCCGATACGCAGTATCGGGATCGAATCCAGCGCTGAATAGATTGACGAGACCCACGAGGGAGATGAGCACAACGATGAGGAATAGTCCCCAATCGAACTGTGAGATCGTACGCCGATCAATCAGCATTCGCCTCGTCCTCCACACTTTGAGGCGGCTCCCCGTCGCTGCTCAACGGCTTACCCCTGCCGAAAAATCCCTCCATTACCGCACGTACCACCGGCGCTGCTGCCGCCCCACCGTGGCCCCCGTTCTCCACGATTGCAGCAACGACTATCTCAGGAGCCTCCGCCGGAGCGAAACCAACAAACCACGCATTATCCTTGAGATGGCTATGCCCGTGGGATTTCTCAAGGGAAACCACCTGCGCCGTGCCGGTCTTGCCGCCGACCGAGATATTGAGCTCCTTCGATAACCGGGCCCGATGCCCCGTTCCACGGGGATCGGCGACTACGCCAACGAGCGCGTCGGCGACGGTCTTCAATATCTTCGGATCAACATCGATCCGCCGGGGCTCCCCCTCCTTTGACCCAGAACCGGGTAGTACGAGGCTCGGCGTCACGAGAAATCCCCCGTTAACCAGCGCCGCCATCGACTGAGCGAGCTGCAACGGGGTCGTTGTAACCGCACCCTGACCGATTGCGACGGAAAGCGTCTCGCCAGGAAACCACTTCTTGTTCGCCGGATCCTTAAAATAGGTGCGCTTCCATTCGGTCGACGGAATGATGCCCCGCGCTTCGGAGATGAGCTCCAACCCGGTGGGTCGACCCAGCCCGAACCGGATCGAATAATCGTGGATGCGATCAACTCCCAACCGCTGCCCTACCGTGTAGTAATACACATCACACGATTGAACGAGAGAGTCATACAGATCAACCGCGCCGTGCCCCGAGTGCTTGTGGCACTTGAACGGACGGCCACCGAAGTTCAGATATCCCGGGCAAAAAATGCGCTCACGCGGATCAATCACCCCCTCAGCAAGAGCGGCAGCTGCCACCACCATCTTGAAGACCGACCCGGGAGCGTACGTTCCCTGCACCACACGATTGGTCATCCGGCGTGCTCGACCTGTGGTAAGATCCCGCCACTCCGACGGGTCTATCTCAGAGGTAAATATATTAGGATCAAACGCCGGGTTCGAAGTTAGTGCGAGAACCTCGCCGGTATTTGCTCGAAGCGCGACCACCGCACCGGATTTTCCCTTCATCGCAGCATCGGCAGCACGCTGCGCCGGAAGATCGAGGGTTAATCGCACAGCGTGGCCCGGAGAGGCCGGCTCAAAGGAGGAACCTCCGATCCGCGAGCCAAAGGCGTTCACAACGACAAACTCAACCCCGCGTTTACCTTGGAGCGTAGGCTCGAGCGTCGACTCGATGCCGAATTGGCCGATGATGTCCCCGCGCCGATACGATCGATAGCGCTCGCTCTCAAGCTGCTGCTGCGAGATCTCCCGGATGTATCCGAGGACATGAGCTGCAACCTCGCCGTGGGGATAATCACGGGTCGGGGTAACGTTTACCACAACTCCTGGGAGTTCGTACCGATGGGCCATTACTCGAGCGATGCGATCGCGATCCACGTCCTTGAGGAGAATCTTCGGTTCGTAACGTCGGCGCGCCCCTTGCGCCTTGAGTCGCGCCTTCAAAACCTCGACATCTTCGCCAACGAGCTCAGCGACACGAGCTGCCACCCCGGGCGGATCGGGGCAATCTTCGAGAACGAGCTCGACGTTGAACGCCGGCCGATTCTTGACGAGCACCTCCCCGTTGCGGTCGAGCACGACGCCTCGGGGGGGCGGAACAAAAACCGCCCGCAGCCGATTATTCTCTGAGCGCTCACGGTAATGCGCCCCACGCACAACCTGGAGGTACCAGAGTGTTGCACTGATAACGACAAAAGCTGCACACACCACGAGGAAGGCCAGGCGCACCCGCACCTGGATGTTCAAACCGTTCTTCTCACCTCCCGGCATCTTGCGCCGACTCCTCAGCTCAACGTTCCGTAGACCCCACGATTATACGGAGGTCGCTCGTAGACGACCAGAAACACCCCCCCGGCTCCGCGGGAAGAGGACCGTTCGCAAAAACACAAAAACTATCGGCGCCAAAGCCGCATTCATCCCCGCTTCGAGAATCGAAAACGGCACCATCACTGTTACTCGAGGATGAAATTCGTACACCAACGTAAAATACACCAGACTGCTCACAAGCGAGCTTCCGAACGCCGCGACTACCGCAGCGAGCGGGGACTCCACGAAGATCCGCTGCGAGAGCGAGGCGAGGATGCCGAAAGAGACGATGAATGCACCCGCCCAGGGACCGACGAGCAGACCGTTCGCAAAATCGAGCTCGAGGCCAAGAAGGAAGGTAAGCGTCGCCCCGCGGAGAGATGCCTCAAAAAATCCGAGAAAAACAACGACGATCAACAAAATATTCGGGACCACGAATGCTGGGGCGATCTCTCGCAGCACGGTTCCCTGGATGAAGATGGCGATGAGCCCAAGGATGAGCACCAACACCGAACGCCGCGTATCAAGCATCGCTACTCCCCCCCCTTCGACTGTACCGCTTGTTTTCCTCCCGACGTCACAACCAGCACATCCTCGATCGATGAGATCGCCGCCGCGGGACGGATCGAGATCGAATGAAACAGCCCCCCATCATCCTCTATCTCGGTGACGACACCGAGCAAAAGCCCCTTGGGATAGATTCCATCAAGCCCCGACGTGATGACCCGATCCCCGATATTCACCGCAGCTTCACGCAGAACGAATCTCCATCGACAGAGCTCTTTGCCGGTGCCTTCTACTACCCCCCGCGCCCGACTTCCCTGCACAATCGCATCTATTCCGCTCGAATGGTCGGTCATGAGGAGGACAATAGCCGTCGAGGGACTTACGCTGACCACCTGTCCTACCACCCCATCGCCCACCAAGACCGGCATACCGCGCTCGATACCAGCGGAGCTTCCTCGATTTAAAGTAATCGTTTGAACCCAATTGGTGGCGTCCCGCCCTACGACCTGGGCGGCAACCCCCCGCAACCCCGCACGATCACCGATAGCGAGGAGGGAACGCAGCCGCTCGTTCTCACTCTCGACCTCGAGAAGACGCGAGTTTGCAGCTTCGAGGGTCTGGACCCGATCAAGGAGCTCCGCATTCTCAGCCTTCACCCCCACGAGCTCGACGTAAGCTGAGTAGACGCCCTTGATCGACACGCTTAGGCCGTTCGTCACCGATCGAAACGGACGCAGCCCCTCGCTCACCAGCGCCGCGCCGGTGCTCACAACGTCAGGATGCCGCGCGCTGTACGCTGAGAGCGCCAACGCACAGAGGAAATAGATTAACGATCCCCCCGCAACTTTCGTCCGAGCATCCAAGACGAGCATGCGCCCCTTTCTTCGCTACCTTTCCCGCTCGCCGACCTATCGCAGCGATTAGTTGAGAATGACGTCTTTTAACTGATCGAGTTGATCGAGCACCGCCCCAGATCCAACGACGACGGCGGAAAGCGGATCATCGACGAGGACGACGGGGAGCCCGGTCTCACGGGAGATAAGGCGATCGAGGTTGCGCAACAGCGCGCCACCTCCCGTTAACGTTATCCCACGATCGACGATATCAGAGGAAAGCTCCGGTGGGGTCTTCTCCAACGCGATACGCACCACTTCGACGATCTGATTCACCGGCTCGATAAGCGCGTCACGGATCTCCTCCTCGGTGATTACGACGGACTTCGGGACCCCCTGAACCAGGTCTCGGCCCCGCACCTCAACGGTCAGGTTCTCGCCCGTCGGCATCGCCGAGCCGACTGCGATCTTTATCTGCTCCGCGGTGCGCTCGCCCACGAGCATATTATGGCGACGCTTCACGTAGTTCGAGATCGCCTCGTCCATTTTATCTCCACCGACCCGTACCGAACGGGAATAAACGATCCCCTTCAACGAAATCACCGCGATCTCGGCGGTACCGCCCCCGATATCAAGAATCATACTGCCGCACGCTTCGGTGATCGGAAGCCCCGCGCCGATCGCCGCCGCCATCGGTTCCTCGATGAGATAAACCTCTCGAGCCCCTGCCGACTCCGCCGATTCGCGAACCGCCCGCTTTTCGACCTCGGTGATCCCGTGGGGCACACAGATGATAATTCGGGGCCGCACAAGGGTGCGGCGGTTATGCACCTTTCGAATCAGTCGGCGCAACATCTCCTCGGTGATCTCAAAATCCGCGATCACCCCGTCCTTCATCGGACGGATCGCCGTTATACTCTCCGGGGTACGGCCCAGCATACTCTTCGCCTCGGCTCCGACCGCGACGACTCGACGTCGTCCCCCCGGGCCGTCGTTCTGCACCGCAACTACCGAGGGCTCGTTGCACACCACCCCCTGACCCTTCACGTAGATGAGCGTATTCGCGGTTCCAAGGTCGATCGCGAGATCGTTTGAGAATATTCCAAAGAGCGAATCGAGGATCATTGAGCACACCGTTTTTACAACACGTTCAAAGCAACGCGCCCCGCCAAAGGCTAAGCCGCAGACTCCGGCCACCCCCCACAGGGAGGGCCTGCCTCAAGCGGAAGCTCCCGACGAGGAGTTTGAGCGCTGATTTTAGCGCGGAGACGCTACCACGAGAGGGGCGACGGAACGGAGTAAAAATTATCACGCCGCTCGCAAAAAGCGCAACTCTTACTTTAAGTTACTTGAACAAAACGAGCCGGTGCCGATGCCGAACTGAAACCGCCTACGCAGCAACCTGCAATTGCTCGCGGATCCGCTCCGGAAAGCCCTCCCGCGTCTTTTCATCGGTATGGACCTTGAGATCGGATATCCGCCCGAGCATGAACGCGATCTGATCGTCTTGGGACATAGATCGATCAACAAAGATGAAGCGCTGGGGCACCGCATTCCTGTCCAGGGCGCGACACATGCCGCTGATAACCCGCCACCCGGGACCCCGCTTTAGTTTCTCCCGCCTGACGGCGTAGCCCGCAGCAGCTAATATCGACGATAAGCCCTTAAGGACATTCTCCTTTTCCGGATCTCTCGAGGCTACTTTAGAACGCTTTGATGAACGACTTCCGACCATATAAAAACCCCAGCCGGTTGGCTTGTTTTTAACTGTGTTTTTGATACTATACGCGGCCACCGCGGGGTGTAAATACCGAGAATTAATCGGAGTAAACGTCCCCCTCGGTCTTGCTCGCTTCTAGCCTCGCTCGCTTCGAAACGAACGCGAAGAAGGATTTTTTTTGTTAAGGACTCGAGAACGTCATGTCATCGGAAAACGAAACCCCTTCATCGGCTAGCGCAACTGCAGCGAGCTCATCTCTCCCAACCCCGACGAACGGCGCAGCTATCGTGGCGGCGATCGAGCGGTCGATCCTCCGCTCCGATATCCCGAAATTCCGGGCCGGTGACACCGTCAAGGTTCACGCCAAGATCGTCGAGGGCACCAAGGAGCGTATCCAAGTTTTCGAAGGGCTCGTCATCCGGCGTCAAAAGGGGAATACCCCCCGAGCCTCGTTTACGGTGCGCAAGATCTCGTACAACATCGGCGTGGAGAGAACTTTCCTCCTCCACAGCCCCCGTATCGACAAGCTCGAAGTTATTAGCCGTGGCGAGGTGCGCCGGGCGCGGCTCTTTTATCTCCGCGACCTCCGCGGCAAATCGGCCCGTATCCGGAGCGAGCTCGTAGAAGCTGGTTCTGCTCCGGCGGCTGATGCGGCGGCTTCAGCTGAGTAAGCCGCTCCGCTAACGGTCGAACGGGCCCGGGGCAGATCGCTGCCGTTGGGCAATCCGGGTAGTCCGGCTCGTATGCGGCATCCTGCTGTATCGTTGGTTGATAGCTGATTCTTTGATGGATGGCCGGCCGATGCCTGACTGATGTCTGGCCAGCGCTGTCGACCACGGGCTACCTAAGGCGAATAGAACATACGTGAGAAAGCGAGGGTCCCGAGCGGCCCTCTTTCTCTACGCGCCCCCCCTTTAAAACGAATCTTCCCTTTAACGGTCTTGAAAGATCTCTTTCACCCGGCCCTTCAAGCGCACCCCAAATCTGTATCGACGCAAGTGCACTGCTCGCCCCACCGGCGTTCACCAGGGGCGCAGCCCAGACCGGGTCGAGGGACGTCAGCCGAAACTTTATTACCGGCGAATCCGAGGCGAGGCCCCCCTAAAGCGCCCGAGCGACGGTTCCACTCAGCGAGGTTCCGGCGGATGTCACCACCGTGTCTGGGGAGCTCTCCTTAGAGACCTCTAAATTTAGGCCTGAGCCACTTTTCGCCCCCCGCTCCAAACTCTTTACCATCGAGGCGCGGCCGTTAAAGCTTCCTCCGTCCTCCATGGTAAATACCGGGGCCGAGAAGTCGGCCTCAAGCCGCCCCCCCTGGAGCACCTCTATCCTTTCGTGGGCGAGGACGTTGCCCTTTACGACCCCCAGGACGATGAGGCTCGCGACCTCTATCTCACCCTCGACTGACCCTCCTGCCCCGACGATTATCGCTTGAGATGAGAATATCTCCCCTGAAAGCTTCCCATCGATACGCACGGGGGTGTCGAAACTAAGCTTCCCCTGAATGACCGTTCCGGGGCCGAGCGCTGACCGGAGCTTCCCGAAACGGTCGAACCCTGTCTCAGCGGTCGGTGGAGTCGCGGCCGGGGGCGCGGCGGCTGACACCCGAGCTGTAAAGCTCTCACTCGTGGGGGTGGTCGACCGCGGTGGCTCATTGATCGCTTTCGGATCGACCTCGAACGGTGCACTCGGCTTAGTGGTCGAATCTTCGGATTTTTTCTTAAAAAATGACACCGCCTTCACTCCCTTTAACTTATCGGACCGGCCACCGGCCCTACCCTAAAATCGAAGCCGCCGCATAATAGCGATGCGGGGGAAAATAATCCACCGCAAAGACCCCTCTCCAACCGAATGTGAGACCGAGCCGGACTGTGGAAAGTCACGATAACCCGTTGTTAAGCCTCCCCCCCGCTGTTAGATTGTTAGGTACAAATGGTGTTTTTAACCCCGCTAAGCCTCAGCGGGGAAATTTCAGGAAACGCCCGATTCGGTTTGTCGTTTTGGGTTTAATCGGCATCTAAAAGGCATGGCTTCGGGCTTCCCATCACGTTTTGCAGCCTTACGAAGAGCAGCTCTCCGCTCAGCCTCGTCGGACAAGCCAGCGGCTCAAGGAGCGTCTGAGTATCGCAGCCAACCTCTCCGCACAGCAGTACTGCTCATCGGAGCGGTCACCTTTGGAGCCACCTGGCTCTTTCCCAGGTTAGCTTCGACCGCATCCCCAGAAAAATTGGCCCCCCGAGCGGAACAGGGAACAGAGCGCTTCAACGCGCCCCCGCACCGCGCTGACCCCGGTCTTTTGGACCCATCCCGACCCGAAACGAGATCTTCGGTAAGTCGTACCTACCCAGCCCCTCGGCTCGAGCCAGTAAACCTCGCCCTCGGCGCGAACGGCACGGTTCAGGTCGATAAGATGCCGGGATTCTCGACGACGTTCGCCGGCAAGGTCGCCGGAATCTCCCCGCGGAACGAATTCGTCTTCTACTCCCTCGACCCCGATCTTCAAAGATTTACCCAAGACCTCCTCCGTAAGACTCGCGCGCCCCACGTGGCGGTTGTCGCGATGGAGCCCGATACCGGGAAGATCCTCGCGATCGCTGAGAAATCAAACTCGATTGGAGACCTCTGCCTTCATACCGGATTCCCCGCAGCTTCGATCTTTAAGATCGTCACCGCCGCGGCGGCACTCGAGGAGGGGAGCATCGCGCCCAGCTCTCAGATAAAATTCCGCGGGGGCAACTACACCCTGAACCAGTGGAACTATAACCCGAGCCCAAAAAACGATCGTCGCTCGATGTCGCTGTACGAGGCGCTCGCAAAATCGTGCAACCCTGTATTCGGACGGGTGGCGCTTAAGTATCTGAGCCCCGATATTTTACGTCAGTACGCGGGCTACTTCGGCTTCAACACCCCGCTCGGCTTCGATTTCCCCCTGCCAAAAAGCGCCGCGGTGATACCGGAGTCCGATTTTGAGCTCAGTCGAACCGCTGCTGGGTTCGGCCAAGTAACGTTGAGCCCGATACACGCAGCCACCTTGATGGCGGGCGTGGCGAACGATGGGATCCTCCCCCGCCCCTCACTGGTCGAGCGGGTCGTCTCCCGCGATGGAGCGGTGATATACCAATCGAAGCCCTCGTTCATTCAACGACTCGTCCGACCTCAAACCGCGGACTCGCTCATGCGAATGATGGAATACACAACGACCATCGGCACATCGCGCCGCGAGTTCATTAAAAAGAATCGCCCAGTTCTTCCAGGAATCCGAGTTGCGGCGAAGACCGGCACCCTCAGCGGAAAGAATCCCACCGGGATCAACAACTGGTTCGTTGCGGCGGCTCCGATCGAGAATCCGCGGATCGCGCTCTCGGTTATCGTGGTAAACCCACAGGGGATCGACACCAAGGCGTCCCATCTGGGCCGGCTCATAATTCAGAAGTACCTGGCCCGTTAGTCGGTGCGGGGCAACGCGATAGTGACAACTGTTCCGGCTTCGGTCGAGGCAACTACAATCTCACCGCCGTGACGCTGCGCTAGTTCCTGCGCCATCGGCAGCGCCAAGCCATACCCCTTGCCTCGGGGATTTTTCAGAGTGAAAAGCTCCCCCGCAGCCACGCTCGAAATCCCTCCGCCGGTGTCCGAGATGGAGATTACCCCACGGGGCCGAGCGAGCGTCGACGCATCTCCGGGAGCTATCTCATCTCGCACGACAACCGAGATCACCCCAGCAGGGCGCCCCCGCAGCGACTCGACCCCGTTGAGCCCAACTGCATAGATAACCTCCGCAAGCGCGAACTCATCCCCCAGAAGCCTCAAACTCGGCGGCCCCTCAAACGTCACCGTGACCCCCTCCGGAACTATCGCGGTCAATCGCTCGACGAGATCACGGCCGAGCACGACGAGATCAAGCGGATCCCGCCGCAGCTCTCCGGGGCGCACATAGCCCCGCAGCTTCCGACTCAGCGACTCCCCCTGCTCAATCGACTGGGAGATAAGCTCGAGCGGCTGCTGGAACGGGTTCTCGCTCGGAAAGGCCTTCCGGATACGATTATTGATGATATCGACGCTTCCCTGAATCGCGCCGAGGAAGCTGTTGATGTCGTGCCCGATCTTTTCGGAGAACGCACCGATCGATTCGAGAACTCGAGAATGGATAAATCGCTCTTTCGGATCAAACGACTTCGCCTCACCGATTTTCGTCTCCTGCTCGACCGAGATCGGACCGGTCGTATCTATAATGAAGTCGGCCGCCCGCAAAAGATCATCCGCGACATACGCCGGGCTTACCTCGAATCGCTTATCGGCTCCCCCGATTCCAGTGCGCACCAAAACTCCGCGGCACCCCGCATTATGCGCGAGCATGAGGTCCCCGGTCATATCACCCACCACGAAACTTCGATCAAGATCGATATTCAGATCTTTAACCGCTCGCTCGATAAACTCAGTCCCCGGCTTGCGACAGCGGCACCGGTCGTTATCGGTATGGGGGCAGAAGTAAACCCGATCGAACGTCACACCGTACGCTCGCGCCTGCTTCAAAAGCTCTCGGTTCAGAACAAAAAAATCCTCTTTCGAGAAATACCCCATTCCGATTCCGGGCTGATTCGTCACCACGACAAGTCGAAACCCATGTTCTTTGAGCCGTTTGAGACCTTCGAGCGCGCCCGGGATGAGGCGAAACTTCTCGACCTCGTGGATATACTCAACATGCTCGTTGATAGTCCCATCACGATCGAGGAAGATCGCCGGTCGGGGGCGCGGATACGGAGAGGCGACCGCCTCAGCGCTGTAGCGCCCGATCACCCGTTCGATAATCCCCGTCGTGCCGTGACCATCGGCGAATGGCACAAGCACCGTCTTCCCTCCGTACGCCTCGACGAGCTGTGCGGAGCTGAGCTTGCTTCGATCGTAATCCCCCGCTTTCAGGTACACATCCGGCTTGAGAATCTCGATATTCTTATTGTTGTTCTTCTCGTCGAAGACAAAGACAAGGTCGACGCTCTGGAGTCCCGCTACGACCCGTGCGCGATCCGCCTCCCGACAGATCGGCCGAAGGTCCCCCTTATTCTCCCGCACCGAGCGGTCGGAGTTTATCCCGACAACGAGCACATCACACTCAAGCCGGGCGCTTTCGAGATACGCCACATGGCCCGGGTGTACCAGATCAAATACCCCAGAGGTAAATCCGATTTTTTTTCCCGCCCCCTTCAAAGCGCGCAGCCGATCGGCGAGCTCATCCCGGGATTTGATCTTCGATTCGTGTAACGGCGCTGTTTCCATCGATCTTCCCGGGTCTCTCCGTGGGTTACTCTTGTTTCTCTCCCCGTCTACGGGCGATAGTGACGCATCGGCGAAGCCAGATTACCATGGTAGGATGCCCTACCGACGCTTCGTTTGACAAGCAGACACCCCGGAGTCGACACGAAACCTCGATGAACCGCACGATTATCGAATCCTTGGAGCGCCTCCTCGTCGAAGCCCTCCTTCCCCCGGAGGCGCAGC
>JBJOHD010000119.1:0-18628 GCA_046047875.1 Pseudomonadota bacterium
GTGGGGGGGAGATTCGAGCTTGGCCGAGCCCAGGTGACGAGGCAGAGGTTCTCCTCGGCGCGGGTGAGGGCGACGTACAGCGAGTTTTTACCTCGTTGGTCGGTAGGATAGCTCTTTGAAGTGGGGTTCCACACAAGGACGTTCACAAATTCAAGGCCCTTTGATTCCTTGACGTCGGTGACCACGATGCCCTCTTGAAACGAAAAGGTATCGCGATCTCCCGGACGAACCAATTCACCGAAGCTCGGTTTTAGGAGAGAGAGAACCTGGCGAGCCTCCGCGGGGTCCGCGCATACTACCGCGCTGAGGCTTAACGGGTACCGCTCGATCGCCCGATTCAGCCAATCGATCGCCGCTTTGATCCCGATACTCTCGTCGGGACAGAGAAACCAGATCGGGGTTCGTCCCGCACGTCCATCGGTGACCGTCGTCCGACCCTGCACGTAGTCGCCGAGCCGCATGATCGGCAGCGTGGAGCGGTGACTTATTGTGAGGGAGACGTAGCGCGACATCTCATCGCTGAGGGACCAGTAGTGCCGGAGTTTCTCCCATCCGGGGAAACTTTCCTCAGCGTCGAGCCCCTGAGCTGTATCTCCGACGAGGGTCAGCTGATCGAGCTTGGCAACGCCCCCGATAAGACATGCAAGGTCGAGCGGTCCGTAATCTTGCACCTCATCAACGACGATATGCCCTAGTTTTCCGTGTCGGCCGTCAGGACGGATGAGTCCGCCGGTGAGTAGTTCGAATACCCGCACGAGAGGCGCATCGGCGCACCGGTCGATCGCGCCCTCCGCGAGGTTCTTCCGAAATCGGATGAGCGCGGAGCGGATGAGGTCGGGGGAGAGAAGCTTCGTCTCATCGAGATCGATGAGCATGTCGGTCGCGGCGAGGGTCTCCTCAATCTGCCGGGCGACCACGCTCCCTTCGAGCGCCGCTGAGGGTGTGCTCGGCCGCCCAACGAGTTTTCGATCAAGCGCCTTTAAAAGCGCCATCGAGCGCATCACCCGATCGATCCCGTGGGGTGCGGGGTCGAGCGGTCGGCGGATCTCGCCCCCGTCGTTGACCGCCCAGGGGGCGGCTCGGCGTACGGTCGGCGACATCAGACCATGAAAGGTCAGGATCGGGACTCCGTCCACCCCGAGCGAGGGGAGGGTCGAGGCGATATACGATTGAAGCGTTTTGCTAAATGCGATCACCGCGCAATCGTCCGCTTTAAGCGGGGAGTTGTCGCCGTGGAGGAGCCACGCCAAACGGTGGAGCGCCACCGTGGTCTTTCCCGAGCCCGCGATCCCTTGGATCAAGATCGCGGTCTTCGCCTCGGTGGTGATCATCTCGAACTGCTCGGGGGTGATGAGCGCCAAGATCTCCTTAAGTCCCCCCGCGCTTCGAGCGCGGGTCGATCCAGCGCTCCGCCATCCTTCATCTGCTCGGACGAAGGAGCCGTGGCGACACGTCAGCTTCGTCAGCTCCCGTCGCTCTATCTCGACCGTGTTGCGGAGCGCGATCCGACCATCCCGCTCCCGCCCTTGGATCGTTTCAGAGTAGAGATCGCCCTCTTTGTAATCGTAGTAGAGCTTCGATATCGGCGCTTTGCGCCAATCGATGATCCGGCAGTCAACGTTCGCTGCGAAGCCGAGTTTATACTCGATCGTCTTCGGGCCGGCGGGGGTTTCCTCCTCGAGCACGACCCGGGCGAAATACGGCTTTTCAAGGAGCTTCTCGATCGATTGGAGCTCAGCTTCCTTTTGATCCTTTAGGGCGTGGGATACCGCCTCGTCGGAGGCGAGCATCGCTTTGTCCTCCTCACGGCGGGCGGCCACGATCTCTGCGGTGAGTTCCCGGGCGCGGGCGCTCTCTCGGGAGAGTTTTCCTACCCCGGTCGCTCGCTGGCCCTCGAGGGATTCAATCGTTGTTTTAAGGGTCGCGACCTCCGCCTCTATGGCGTCGTGAACCTCCGGGAGAAGGGGCACGTCCCCCGTTCCAGCGGGGCTCGGCGCACCCGCCCCACCGCTCAGAGCTATCCCCGCTGATTTCTCGGTCATGCTTAACCCTACTTCCTCGCCTTGCCCCCCCATCCGGTTGACTCTACCCAACAGGTTAGACCCTCCGCCAGCGGTTTCGGCCCTCCATAACGCCAAAATCGGCGTGGTCTGACAAGGGCTTCCCGGGGTATTTTTAACCGCGACGCGGCCACTTCAAGTGATTGAAAATTGTGGCTAGGTTTACGGGGCTCGATGCGGTATGACAACCCCCAAGCGCGGGTGGCGGGGGCTTTTTTTTTAGGCCCCCTAGCGCTAAGCTCATCCGGCGTAAGGTAGTAATTTTAAAAGGAGAGTTTTGCGCTCACGAGGCAGCGTCGCAGCGCCTCGGTTTGTCGTTGACTCTCTGCATAGATCCCGGACCTTGTCCGGATGGAAGTTTTTCCGGTGACGACCCCAACAAAAAGTGAAGCTCTAGTCGCCTTGCTTCAGTCGAAGCTCGGTTCGCAGATCCTCTCCGCCGAGGTATCCCTCGGAGACGCGGTGATTCGGATTCCCCGACAAGGGATGCACGAGTTCTTCCGTCTGCTCAAGCTCGATGCGGAGCTCGGGTTTTCAATGTTTATCGATGTGACGGTGGTGGACTGGCTCGATTCCCGCGCGAATCGGTTCGAGGTGGTGTACCACCTTCTCAACGTCAGCAGCCGCGCCCGTCTCCGGGTGAAGGTGGAGGTGCCGGAGGGAAATCCGGAGGTCGATTCGGTGAGCGACCTGTGGTCAGCGGCGAACTTCATGGAGCGTGAGGCGTGGGACATGTACGGGGTAAACTTTAAGGGGCACCCCGATCAACGCCGCATCCTGATGTACGATGAATTTGAAGGGCACCCGCTCCGTAAAGATTACCCGGTTCAGGGGAAGCAGCCCCGAATTCCGCTGCGATCTCCCGAGGTTCGCAACACCGCAGTCGACATGACGCGGCCGAACCTCGTGAGCATCAATCGACGGGCGAAGAAAATCTCCGCAAACGGCTAGGACGGACGACACATGGCGAATCTACTCAATATCGATTACGGCATCGGCGGGGTTTCAACCACGATGCGGTCGCGCGAGATGCACGACGATCTGCACAGCGAGACGATGATCCTCAACATGGGGCCCGCCCATCCGGCGACCCATGGCACGGTACGGATCGTGGCCGAGCTTTCCGGTGAGCGGATCATCGACGCGGACGTCGAACTTGGGTATCTCCACCGCGGCTTCGAAAAAATGTGTGAAACGGTCGATTACAACCAGGTGATGCCGTACACCGACCGTTTGAACTACGTCTCCCCGGTCATCAATAACGTCGGGTGGTGTCTCACCGTGGAGAAGCTGCTCGGGGTAGAGGTGCCGAAGCGGGCCCAGTACCTTCGTGTTTTGATGTCGGAGATTTCGCGAATTTCAGACCACCTCACCTGCTGCGGTGCGTCGGCGATGGAGCTTGGCGCATTTACCGTGATGCTCTACATGATCCAGGCGCGCGAGCTGATGTGGGAGCTCATTGAGGAGGTGACCGGAGCGCGGCTCACGATATCGTGGGCGCGGGTCGGGGGGCTGAAAGCTGACCTCACCGAGGGGTTCCCAGAGCGGATGAAGAGCGCGTTTGAGAAGGTGCGGGTGCACCTCGAGAACTGCGATCGGCTGCTCACCCGCAACCGGATCTTCATGGATCGGATGTGTGATGTGGGGTGCGTAACCACCGCCGAGGCGATCGACTACGGGCTGACCGGGCCGGTGGGGCGTGCCTCGGGGGTCAACTACGACGTGCGGAAAGACTTCCCGTACTCCTCGTATCAGGACTTCGAGTTCGCGGTGCCGCTCGGCACCAAAGGGGATAACTACGACCGCTTCCTCGTGCGGATTCAGGAGATCCATCAGTCGATGAAGATCTGCGAGCAGGCGATCCGGAACCTCCCCAGCGGTCCGATCAGTCTCGACGATCCCCACATCGTCCTCGCACCGAAGGATCAGGTGTACAACTCGATCGATGGGATGATTAACCACTTCGAACTTGTGATCAAAGGTGTGCAGCCGCCGAAAGGGGATGTGTACTGCTTCGTCGAGGGCGGGTGCGGCGAATTGGGTTTTTACGCGGTGTCCGATGGTACCGGGAAGCCGTATAAGCTTCACGTGCGGGCGCCGAGCTTCGTACACATGGGCGTCATGAAGAAGATGCTCGTGGGCCACACAATCGCGGATGTGGTGCCGATCTTCGGCATGATCAACATGATCGGTGGTGAGACCGATCGGTAAGGTGACTATGAGTGTAAAACTTTCCCCGTTAGCCGAGCAGCGCATCGAAGAGATCAAGAAGCTCTACCCCGATCAGAAGTCGGCGGTGATGCCCGCCCTCTACCTCGCCCAAGAGGAGCTGGGACACATTACCCCCGAGGCGATAACGTGGGTGTCGGAGAAGGTTGGGATCGCCCCGGTTCACGTGATGGAGGTCGCGACCTTCTACACGATGTATTACAAAAAGCCGGTGGGGCGTTACCACGTGCAAGTGTGCCGCACGCTGGCGTGCGCGTTGTGTGGATCGCGCAAGCTTACCGAGCGACTAAAGGATCGCTTTGGCTTAAAGCCGAACGAGGTGAGCGCCGATGGCATGTGGAGCTATGAAGAGGTGGAATGCTTGGGCTCGTGCGGCACCGGGCCGATGTGCGAGATTAACGACACTTTCTTTGAAAACCTCACCCCGGAGAAGCTCGATCAGATCCTCGACCAGATCGGGCAGGAGCGCCCCGACCTCCGGTTCTCAACGCTGCGCGACTCGCTCGGCGAGGGGCTCAAGGGGCGCACGAAGTCCGAGGTTTTGGGATAGGGGGCAACAGTGGCGAAGCAGCATAAACAGATCCTTCTCAAGAACGTCCGCGAGCCGAACCAGCACACCCTTGCTGGTTATGAGAGTCGGGGTGGGTACCAGATAATCCGCAAGGTCCTCGCGATGGACCCACTCAAGGTAGTTGAAGAGGTGAAGACCTCGGGGCTTCGCGGCCGCGGCGGCGCGGGGTTTTCGACCGGGATGAAGTGGGGGTTCATCCCCCGAAATTCCGGCAAAGCGGTGTACCTCATCAACAACGCCGATGAGAGTGAGCCGGGTACGTTCAAAGATCGGGTGCTCATGGAGCGTGACCCCCATCTCGTTATCGAGGGGATGCTCATCGCGGCGTGGGCGGTGCAGAGCAACTGGTCGTGCACCTACATCCGGGGTGAGTACGGTTATCCGTACGTGCAGTTAAAGCGCGCAGTCGAAGAGGCCTATAAGAAGGGCTATCTCGGTGAAAATATCTTTGGCAGCGGTTTTACCCACCATATGATCGTCCACCGCGGGGCGGGGGCGTACATCTGCGGTGAAGAGACCGCGCTTCTTGAGTCGCTGGAGGGTAACAAAGGTCAGCCGCGGCTCAAGCCCCCATTCTTCCCCGCGGCGATCGGGTTGTACGGCGCGCCCACCGTCGTCAACAACACCGAAACGTTGGCAGCGCTCCCGTGGATCCTCGAAAACGGGGGAGCGGCATATGCCGCGATCGGAGTCGGGAAATCTACGGGCACGAAGCTTATCAGCGCCTCGGGGCACATCAACAAACCGGGGGTCTACGAGATCGAGCTCGGCTATCCGGTTTTAGAGTTTATCGAGAACGAGTGCGGTGGTGTCCGGGACGGGAAAAAGCTGAAGGGGGTAATCCCGGGAGGCTCCTCGATGCCGGTGCTGCGCGCTGATGAACTTCCGGGGGTAACTATCGATTACGAGTCCCTCGTGAAAGCGGGCTCCCACCTCGGTTCGGGGGGCTTCATGGTGATGGATGAGACCACCGATATGGTGGAGGCGGCGCGCAACGTCGCCCACTTCTACGCCCACGAATCGTGCGGTCAGTGCACCCCGTGTCGTGAGGGTGGGCACTGGATCGAGAAGATATTTTCCCGCATCTCACTCGGTCACGGACTCGCCGGCGATGTGCAGCTCGCTGAGAGCCTCTGCGGACAGATCGCGGGGCATACGATCTGTGCCTTCGGCGAGGCGCTCTCGTGGCCGGCGCAGGCGTTTATGCGAAAATTCCCCGAGGAGTTTAAGGCGCGGATCGGTGAGTCGTTGGTAGGTATCAACAAGCCGAGCAAGGCTCCGCTGAACTACGAGTTCGGCGAGGGGGCGCACTAGGGCTGCGGTTGGCTGAGCCGCCGCAAGGCGGAGAGATTTTTCGACTGGAACGAGCGTATGACTGGAAATGGCGCGAAACCCGAGATGGTGAACCTCACCGTTGACGGGAAAGCTGTCTCGGTGCCGAAGGGCACGAACCTTATCGATGCGGCGAAAGCGGCGGGGGTCGATGTGCCGTATTACTGTTATCACCCCCACCTCTCGGTGGCGGGGAACTGCCGGATGTGTCAGGTGCAGGTAAAAGGTGCGCCGAAACTCGATATCGGCTGCAATACGCAGGTCAAGGAGGGGATGGAGGTCCTCACCCAACACACCAGCACAGCGGTGGCCGATGCGCAGGCAGCGACCCTTGAGTTCATCCTCATCAATCACCCCCTCGATTGCACGGTGTGCGATCAGGCGGGGCACTGCAAGCTTCAGGACTACCACTACGAGTATAACGCTCGACCGAGTCGGTTCCTCGAAAATAAAGAGCATAAAGTTAAAGCTGAGCCGCTTGGGCCGACCGTCATCTTAGACGGTGAGCGGTGCATTATGTGCACCCGCTGTATCCGTTTCTGCGACGAAGTGACGCAGACCTCGGAGCTCGGGATGCTGAATCGGGGTGATCGCTCGGTGATCGCGATCAATCCGGGGCGGGAGCTGAACAACCCGTTATCGGGCACCGTCGTTGATTTGTGCCCCGTGGGCGCGCTTACCCACCGCGATTGGCGTTTTAATACCCGTATCTGGTTTACGAAGCAGGCCGACGGGATATGCCCAGGGTGCTCAACCGGGTGCAACGTAAAGGTCGCGGTGCGGGACGGCGATGTCGTCCAGGTGAAGGCACGGCTGAATAGTCAGGTGAATAAAGAATGGTTGTGCGACGAGGGGCGGTACGGTTTTCATCGCTTCCTCCCAGCGACTCGGGTCACCGCTCCTCGGGTGAACGGCAAGGTGGTGGAAACTATCGACGAGGCGCTGAAAGACGTAGCCAAGCTCCGTTCAGCTCCAACGATCGTCTTTGTGGGGCCCGATCTGCTCCTCGAGGAATATGCGCTCATTAAAGCTTTCCTCGCTAAGCACGTGAAGAGCGCGGAGGTCGTGGTTGGCTACCGCGAGCGGAAGCTCACCGATGTTGAAAAGATACTGGTCAGCCCCGACTATGCGGCAAACGTGTTCGGAGCGCAGTTCGGCGGTCTCGTGACCGGAAGCCTCGAGTCGAAATACGATGAGGCGCTCTTGAAGCTCAAGGCGAGCGGCTTTCCGAACGTACTCATCTTCGGCGATCGGGGGATCCTCGCCCACGATGTCGATGACAAGGTGGTAGCGGCGCTGAAAGGGGCGCAGTTCTCGCTCGCGAGTTTATCGGATGGAGCGTCGAAGGTGGCAGAGGCTGCGCAGGTGGTGCTCCCCGCGAGATCGATCCTCGAGACCTCGGGCCTCATGGTGAATCGGGGGGGGCGTCTCCAATACACCAATGCGTTTCTCGATTTCCCGAACGGCACCGAACCGCAGTGGCGGGTGGTAAACCGGATCGCCGCGGCGCTTGGCGGCAAGGTCACTGAGGCGAAGACTGACCGGGATCTAACGATTTCGTATCTCGCCCTCGACAACCGGCTTCAGGGACTCACGATCGCGGCGATTAAGTCGTGCGGGGTGGATCTCAATACCTACGAGCCGAATCGAGCCGGTCAGATGGCGGTAGGAAGCTAACGAGCGCGGGTACGACGGAAAGGGGAGAGCATGGAGATAGTAATCCTGGCGGTGAAGGTTTTCATCGTTTTTAACGTGATCATGGGGCTCGCTTCCCTGTGCACCTGGGTCGAGCGGAAAGGCTCGGCGTTGATTCAAGACCGGATCGGCGCAAACCGGGCGGGTGCGGTCTTCGAGATAACGAACCCTGTGCTGAAGAAGTTCCTCGCGGTTCATTTTCTTATCGGAGCGGCGCTGTTTCTCCTCGGAAGCGGGTTCCTGACGGTAAATCTCCTCGCGGGCGGAGTGGCCTATCTCCCCGGTCTTACGGCTTCGATCGTGATGACCGTGCTCGGCGCGGGAGCGCTCGGAGTCGCCGCCGCGCCCCATATCGTGCGGGGACTCGGCATTCTCGGGGTTATCAATACCCTTCTTAATGATGCGGTGAAGGCGCTTCTCAAAGAGGACTTCGTGCCGGAAGGAACCTCGAATTTTATGCATTGTTTGGCGCCGTTCCTCGCGGTGTTCCCGGTATTTCTCGCGTTCGCTATCGTGCCGCTCGCCCCCGATTTCGAGGTTGCGGGGGAGGTTATTCGGGCACAGGTCTCCTCGCTCGACGCGGGTATACTCTTTTTCCTGGCGATGGGCTCGATCGCGGTGTACGGAGTGGCGCTTGCCGGGTGGTGCGGGCAGAATAAATTCTCCCTCCTCGGGGGTCTTCGCGCCTCCGCGCAGATGATTTCGTACGAGCTTGCGATGGGTATCGCGATCGTATCGGTCATCGTCGTCTACGGGACCATGGATCTCTATCAGATGGTCGAGGCGCAGAAGGGAATGTGGGGAGTCGTCACCCAGCCGATCGCGTTTCTCATTCTCTTCGTCGTCGGTATGGCGGAGACGAAGCGGGGGCCGTTCGATCTCCCCGAAAGCGAATCCGAGCTCGTGGCTGGGTACTTCACCGAGTATTCGGGGATGAAGTTTTTGATATTCTGGCTCGGGGAGTTCGCTGAGATCGCCCTCTTCTCGCTTGTTCTCACCCTCCTGTTCTTCGGCGGCTGGCACCTGCCGTTTGTGGAGCTCCCGGCCAACACCTGGTGGGCGGCGCTCATCGGGCACGGTATCTTGATGGGGAAGGTGGTCTTTTTCTGCGTCCTCCAGATCGTGATTCGGTGGACCCTGCCCCGGTTCCGCTACGATCAGCTGATGAATCTGGGGTGGAAGATCTTGCTGCCGCTCAGTATGGCGAACCTGATGGTGTACGCAGCGCTTAAAGTTGGAGGGGTATTCTAAATGAATCCGTTATTTTTCCTCTTAAGCGCGGCGATCCTCCTCTCGGGGGTAGCGGTAGTGGCGTTTCGTAACCCCATACATAGCGCCCTCTCCTTGGTGGTGAATCTCCTCGCGGTCGCCGCTCTTTTCGCGATGCTCGATGCCCACTTCCTCGCGGTGGTCCAGGTTATCGTGTACGCCGGGGCGATCATGGTGCTGTTCCTCTTCGTCATCATGCTCCTCAACATCAAAGTTGAGGCGGCGAAGCGCTATGGCACGGTGATGCTGCTCTCCGCCGGGGTGGCGGGGGCGCTCTTTATCGGGCTCCTCGCGAAGCTCTTTGGGCGCGGGTTCTCAGGTGTTGCTGACCCCTCGCAGGAACTCTCGGGCGGAGTGCTCGAGATCGGGCGTATCCTCTACACCAAATACGTTTTTACCTTTGAAGCGGCCTCTCTCCTCATCATCGCGGCGATCGTCGGCGCGGTGATGCTGGCGAAACGTCGCCGAGAAGCTCCCCAACTTTCGATGAGGAAACCGTAACGTGGTACCGATCAGTTATTATTTAACCCTCTCGGCGATCATGTTTACCCTCGGTGTCGTCGGGGTGATCATTCGCCGCAACGCGATCGTCGTCTTTATGTGCATCGAGCTGATGCTCAACGCGGTCAACTTAAGCTTCGTGGCGTTCTCCCGCTCGGTTGGAAATCTTGACGGGCAGATCGCGGTATTCTTCGTGATGGTGGTCGCTGCAGCTGAGGCCGCGGTGGGACTCGCTATCATTATCTCGCTGTTCCGCTCGACCCGGTCGATCGAAACGAGCGATGCGGCGGAGATGCGGCTTTAGTCGGATACGGCGAGCCAATGAAAGAGTTTCGATAGGTAGCTTATGAATACGTACGATGCCCAACTCGGCCTGGTTCCGCTCCTTCCCCTTGTCGGGGCGTTGCTCGCCTATCTCCTCGGTCGTAAGACCCCGAATCTCTCGGGGTGGATCGCGACTGCGGCATCAGCGGCGGCGTTTGCCTGGGTCGTAAAGCTCTTTATCGGCCTGCCCGACGATGCGAGCTATATCCACCGGGTTTTCTCGTGGTTTGCCGTTGGGGGGCTCTCCATCGACTTCCTCTTCCGTTTCGACCACCTCACCGCGGTGATGTGCCTCGTCGTCACCGGTATCGGCACGTTGATTCACCTCTATTCGGTGGCCTACATGCACGAGGATGAATCGCGGCCCCGGTTCTTCTCGTACCTGAACCTATTCATGTTCTCGATGCTCCTTCTCGTCATGGGGGGGAACCTTCTCGTGCTCTTTGTCGGTTGGGAAGGGGTGGGGCTCTGCTCATACCTCCTCATCGGATTTTGGCACACGAACTCCGCCTACGCCGCTGCGGGCCGCAAAGCGTTCGTGGTGAACCGGATCGGTGATGCCGGGTTCCTCCTCGGCATATTTCTCCTCTTCCAGCACTACGGCACCCTCGATTTCGTGCAGCTGGCACAGCTTATTGCTGGTAAGGGGGATACGACCCTGATGACCGTTGTTTCGGCGTGTCTCTTTGTTGGCGCCGCCGGTAAGTCCGCCCAGCTCCCGCTCTTTGTATGGCTGCCCGACGCGATGGCGGGCCCAACACCGGTATCGGCGCTGATCCACGCGGCGACGATGGTGACCGCGGGGGTGTACATGATGGCGCGGCTCAACTTCGTTTTCGATCTCGCGCCGTACGCAATGTTTATCATTTGCGTGATCGCCCTCATTACGGCGTTCGTGGCGGGAACTACCGCCCTCGCGCAGAACGATATAAAGAAGGTGCTCGCCTACTCGACGGTGAGTCAGCTCGGATTCATGTTCCTCGCTGCCGCGGCGGGATTTTACTGGGTTGCGCTCTTCCACGTTGTCACCCACGCCTTCTTTAAGGCGTGCCTCTTCTTGGGGGCGGGCTCGGTGATCCACGGCTGCCACCATGAGCAGGATATGCGCCACATGGGGGGGCTCTTAAAGCTGATGCCGATAACCGCTATCACCTACGGTATTTCGACCCTCGCGATCGCCGGTATCTTTCCCTTTGCGGGATATCAGTCGAAACACGCGATATTGGCGGCGCTTGAGCATACCCAGAACCCGTTCATTCATCAGTACGGGTCGATTTTTGTGGGAGTGGCGACCCTGACGGCGTTCATCACCGCGTTCTACATGACCCGATCGTTTGCGCTTACCTTCCTCGGCGACTATCGGGGGCATGCCCATCCCCACGAGTCACCAGCGATTATGACCGCGCCGCTCGTCGTGTTGGCGGCGCTTGCGACGGTGGGCGGCCTCTATCTCGGTGGGGGAGAGCACGGGGGCCGATTGCAGTACTACCTCAGCACGGTGCTGCCCGCAGCGGGTGAGCACCACAGCGAGACGATCATCGAGGGACTGCTCCATTCGTGGGTAGGGCTCCTCGGTATCGCGCTCGCGCTGATCGCGTACACCAAGCTCGGTGCACTTCCCGGGAAGATATTTGCGGCGGTGGGGCCCCTGGGGCGTCTTCTCGCCGGCAAGTACTACCTCGATGAGATCTATGGGGCGCTTATCGTGCGCCCCCTTGAGAAGATGGCGGGGGTCTTGTGGCGCTTTTTTGACCAAGGGGTCATCGACGGTGCGGTGAACGGCACCGCGGCGGTGCTCCAAGTCGGTGGTGAAGTCGCGCGGGGGCCCCAGACCGGACAGGTGCGGCACTACGCGCTCTATATGTTCTTCGCCGCGCTCCTCATGATCACCTTTTACTTTGTGCTCTAAGGTACCCACATGGACACAGCCTCCGGGTTTCCGCTCTTAAGCTCGATAGTCTTTCTGCCCCTTCTCGGAGCGGCGCTCCTCTATCTCTTGCCGATGTTCCGGGAGAAGGGGGACCCCACCGGGCTCCGCGCCCGCACCGCGGCGCTCACCGTGACCCTCGTGACCTTTGTCGTCTCGTTGGTGATGCTCGGCCGTTTTAACTCGGCTGATGCCGGTTATCAGCTCGTCGAAATGACCCCGTGGATCCCCTCGTTCGGGGTGAGCTACTTCCTCGGAGTTGATGGCATCAGCATTCTGTTGGTGCTCCTAACCACGTTCTTAATGCCCCTGGTGATGCTGGCCTCCCATTCGGTGCATCATCACCTGCGGGGGTATCTGGCGAGCATGCTCGTGCTTGAGACCGCGATGCTTGGCACTCTGGTTGCCCTCGATGTCTTCCTCTTCTACGTTTTTTGGGAGCTGATGCTCGCGCCGATGTACTTCATCATCGGGGTGTGGGGGGGCAAACGGCGGATATACGCGACCTTAAAATTCGTGCTGTACACCGTGTTCGGATCGGTGTTGATGCTCGTGGCGATCTTGTACGTTGTGTGGCGCTACTACGAGGAGACGAACGTGATGACGTTCGTGCTCCCGCAGCTCCTTGAGGGGATCCACCTGACTCTGCGCGAGGAGATCTGGCTCTTTGCGGCGTTCGCGCTCGCGTTCGGTATCAAAGTACCGGTGTTCCCATTTCATACCTGGCTGCCCGATGCCCACGTCGAGGCCCCGACCGGGGGCTCGGTGGTCCTTGCGGGGGTGCTCCTCAAGATGGGACTTTACGGGTTTATACGGTTCGCATACCCGCTCTTTCCGCGAGGGGCGGAGTTCTTCGCCCCGCTCATCGCCACGTTGGCGGTTATCGGTATCGTCTACGGGGCTCTTGTCGCCTGGGCTCAGGCCGATATTAAGAAGCTCGTCGCGTACTCCTCGGTATCTCACTTGGGATACTGCGTGCTGGGATTCGTAGCGTTTAACCTGGTTTCGACGAGCGGCTCGATCCTGCAGATGGTGAATCACGGGATCTCGACCGGAGCGCTGTTTCTTTTGGTCGGAGTCTTGTACGACCGGAAACACACCCGCCTTATAGCCGATTACGGCGGGCTTGCAGGGAAGGTCCCGGTTTTTGCGTTCCTGTTCCTGGTCTTTACCTTAAGCTCGATCGCATTGCCGCTCACAAATGGGTTTGTCGGCGAGTTCCTCATCCTGACCGGGAGCTTCCAGGTATTCCCGGTGCTCACCGCGATCGCCGTCACCGGTGTGGTGTTGGGGGCGGTGTACATGCTCACCCTGTACATGAAGACGGTTTTTGGGAGACTCGATGAGGCGAAGAACGGGGATCTCACCGATGTGACCCGAACGGAGCTTGTAACCTTTGCGCCGTTGTTCGTTTTGGTCTTCGTGCTCGGAGTATATCCGCAGCCGTTTATTAAATTGATGGAACCGACCCTCACCGCCTACATCGCCGATGTTCAGGCGCGGGGGGATCGGCTTCGCGCTGATGAACTCGGTACGCCGGACGGTGGGGAGGAGACCCCCTCGCCGAATATGGTGGCTGAGGGCGGTGAAGAGACGATTACGAAGGGATGAATATGTCTGAGACGTTATTAGCCGATCTCTCTACAAGCCTGCCGCTCATCGTCTTGAGCCTTGGGGCGTTGGTTGTCATGCTCCTCGAGGTTTTCATAAAGCGCTCGTGGGGACGGGAAGCGGTCACCATCGGGTTCCTGTTCGTTGCTTTGATCGCATTGATGCAAACCGCCGGCGATTACGCTCGGGGGAAGTTTTTGTTTAACGGTCTCATGTACGCCGATCCGCTGGCGCTCTTTTTTGCGGCGCTTCTCATCGCTGGCACGACCCTTGCGGTGATGCTCGGAGCTCGACGGCTCGAAGGGGAGGGGGTTGAATCGGGTGGGGAGTATCTCACCTTGCTCCTCCTTTCGACGGTCGGGGCGATCATCTTCGCCTCGTCGGCGGAGCTAATCACCATGTTTCTCGGGCTTGAGACGATGTCGATGGCGCTCTACTGTTTATGCGGTGCAGCGCTCGGACGGCGGCGCTCCGCGGAGTCGGCGCTCAAGTACTTCCTCCTCGGTTCTTTTAGCTCGGCGTTTCTTCTTTACGGAATCTCCCTCATATACGGTCTTACCGGAACGACGATGATCGTTGGGATTGCAGGGCTGGCTGAGGGTATATCCCCGGCTGACCAGACGATTTTGTTTGTGGCGATCGGGCTTATCCTTGTGGGGCTTATTTTCAAGATCGGTGCGGTGCCGTTCCACTTCTGGGCGCCCGATGTCTACGAGGGGGCGCCGACTCCGGTTACCGCGTACATGGCGTGCGTTATCAAAGCCTCCGCGGTGGCTGCGGCGCTTCGGGTTTTGTGGGGAGCGTTCGGCGGAGAGATCCTCTTTTGGGCGGATGCGGTGTGGGTCATCGCCGTCTTGACGATGGTGATCGGCAACCTTATCGCGCTGCGACAACGGAGCGTGAAACGGATGCTGGCTTATTCGAGTATCGCTCACGCCGGCTATCTCCTTGTGGCGTTCCTCGCCCACGGACCGGAGCTGGGCGGTGGCGCGGCGATCCTCTACTACCTCATCGGGTACACCTGTATGACGATGGGGGCATTCGCGATCGTCCTTGCGGTCACCGGCCAGACCTCAGGAGATCCGAACGGCGACGACATCTCGCTCTTTAACGGACTCGGTTATAAGCGCCCGGTCTTGGCCCTCGTGATGAGCCTTTTCATGTTGTCCCTCGCAGGAATTCCCCCGGGAATGGCGGGGCTCCTCGGTAAGGTTTACATCTTCACCGCGGCGGTAAAGGCGCAGTACATCGGTCTGACGATTATCGGTGTCTTGGCTTCAGCGGTCTCGTGTTACTACTACCTCAGAGTCATCGTGGCGATGTACTTTGTTGAGGAGAAAGGTGACGGTGAGGCCCGCCTCCCTGCGCTCCCGCTCTCGGGGACGATGGTGGGTGCGCTTGGCATCTGCGCTTTTGGGGTCGTGTATTTCGGTCTGTATCCCTCGGCGCTCTACGAGTTTGCGCTCCGGGTGTGCGCCACTCTCTAAGCCGTCTCCTCGATGCTGTGGGTCTGTGTTGGGGCTGATGTTTGCGGCGTAGGTTTCGTGTATTTCATTCACTCGATCGACGGTGGTAATGAGGAGGAACGTTGCTATGGGCAGTGATAAACTGAGCGTCGCCAGGTATAAAAGTGAGAGCCGCGGGGGAAAGGCGCGCCCCTCGAAGGAGAAGCTTCCCGCCTGGGATCTCTCCGACCTCTATCGGGATCTCGAGGACCCCGCTATCGAGCGGGATATGCGGAGCGGAGAGCGTGCGGCGCGGACGTTTCAAAAGCGCTATAAGGGGAAGCTCGGAAAGCTTATAACAAGCGGCCCGCGCCTTGCGGAGGCGCTTACCGAATACGAGACGATTCACGAGGGTTTGGGGATTCCCGGTTCGTACGCCTATCTCCGCTACGCTGAGGCTCCCGCCGACGGAGCTCGTGGCGCCTTTTTACAAAAAATAAACGCCCGCACCGTGGCGATATCTCAGGATCTGCTCTTCTTTGAGCTTGAGCTTGCGGCGCTCCCCGAAAAGAAGCTGCGGAGCTTCTCCCGCGCTCCGGCGATGAAACGGCTCCGGCATTATGTCGACAAGGTTCTCCTCTATAAGCCGCACCGACTGAGCGAGCCGGAGGAGCGGCTCCTCGATGAGCGTAACCTTACTGGGCGGGCGGCCTTTAATCGACTCTTCGACCAAGAGCATGCAGAGCTGCGTTACCCCGTGAAACGGCGGGGTAAGGTCGAATCGTTGAGCGGTACCCAAACCCTTGAGCTTCTCCAAAGCCCCGACCGGAGGGTTCGGCAGGCGGCGGCGGAGGGGCTGACTGCGGGGTTAACGACTCGGGCGCGCCTCAATACATTCGTCTTTAACACCCTCTACGAGGACAAACGGGTTGAAGACAAGTATCGGCACTTTCCTCAGCCCGAAACCGCCCGTCACCTTAGTAACGAGACGACCGCTGCGATGGTTGATACGATGGCCGACGTCGTTCGTTCGAGCTACCCCCTCGTGCAGCGGTACTACCGGCTCAAGTCGAAGGTGCTGGGGCTGAAGCGGTTATACGATTACGACCGGTACGCCCCGCTCGGGAAGGGGGCGAGTCGCACCTTTTCGTACGCTGAAGCGCAGGAGCTCGTGCTCGTGGCGTTCGAGCGGTTTGCGCCCGGATATCGTCGGCTCGCGGAGCGATTTTTTGATCGGAACTGGATCGATGCAGCTCCCCGTCCAGGTAAGCGGGGAGGCGCTTTCTGCCACCCGGTAACCCCATCGAAGCATCCGTACGTGCTCACGAACTATTCTGGGAGTCTCCGAGATGTTTTGACCCTCGCCCACGAACTCGGTCACGCGATCCATTTCGTGCTGATGGCGCCGCAGGGTTATCTCAACACCGACGTCCCCCTAACTGTAGCGGAAACAGCCAGCGTCTTTAGCGAGATGCTGGTCTTCGACTTTATGAAGCGGGAGCTCAAAGAGGGCGAGCTCTTCACCCTTATGGCGGGGAAGGTCGAAAGTATCTTTAGCACCGTGCACCGTCAGATCGCGATGTTCACCTTCGAACAGGGGCTCCACCGTGCACGGCGGGATACCGGTGAGGTCTCTACCGAGGGTATTAACCGGATCTGGCGGGAAACCCAGACGGCGATGTTCGGTAAGGCGGTCGAGCTCTCCCCCGGCTACGACCTGTGGTGGAGTTACATCCCCCATTTTATCCATAGTCCCTTCTACGTCTATGCGTATGCGTTCGGTGAGCTCCTCACCTTGGCGCTTTACGAGCAGTACGTCCAAGGGCGCCCCCGGTTCGTGGAGCACTATCTCGACATCTTGGGGGCTGGTGCCAGTGCGGATCCGCAAACGATCGTAACTCCCCTTGGAATCAACCTGTCAAAACGGACTTTCTGGCAAGGTGGCATCGATGTCATCGCGCGGATGGTCGAGGAGCTTGAACAGATGTCGCGGCGCAGGGGCCGGGCTTAGCGGTGCCTTAGTTCGGAATATCGGAGCTACTCGGGAGGCTCTGCCTCTCAAGCTGGAGCTCCCGTTCGAGGATTCCGATCTCCTCATCGATAAACTCGATGAGCTGGACGATCGTTACTTTGAGCCGTGCGAGCGGTATGACGTGGACGTTCCCCTGTTTCGTCGACATGGAGTCGCGAAAGACGAGGGTTCCTGAGAGCGACTCGTGCGCGACGAGAAGGTTCTCTCGAATCGGGTTCTTCAAAAGCTCCGTCACCTCTTCGCTCCGCTTTTTAAGCGCCAATATTATCTGCGAGAGGACGAAGTACGAAGTGACTTTGGTATTCGTCACACAGTGAAAATATCGACTCGTACGCCGATCGAGATCGGCCTGATACGTCTGAAGGTATATCAATATATCATCGAGCTCATGGAGCGGTTGTCGCAGTGTCTCAATGAAGTTTTTGAGCTCGCGCCGACCTGAATGAGCCCACAGCGCAGTGCCCACTACGATAGAGACCAACACGCTGATAACACCGGCTTGGTGGAGGGGATCGGTGAGGTAGCCGCGAAATTCGTAGGCGATGAGCCCTAAGAAAGCGAGGATACCGAGCCCGATAGCCCACGTTGAACGGGCCCCCGCGATCTCCGGGCGGGGTCTCTCGGCGATAAGTACGAGGCTCGAGCGCTCGATAAGTGGGGAGGAAAGATCACGATCCCCATCAAGGATATCGAAAAGCCGACTTTTCTTTTGTGATGTCATACGGTTAGGTTAACGCTCGGCAGACCCTACGCCCTCCTTCTCCACGAGCATATCGGCTCAAATTGGAGATCTCTCAACGGTATTTGGGGTTTATTGAGAGCTCGCTCCGGTTGGTATCGAGCGGGTTTTGCGGTTTATTTTTAGAGAGCCGCGGTCGTATAGTGGCGCTCGTGAAAGTTTTGAGGTGGGTGTATGGCGGCGAGGATCGGTGTAATTGGAGGCTCGGGACTTTACTCGATCGAGGGGCTTCAAAATGTATCGACGGTCGAGGTGGAGACCCCATTCGGTGCACCATCCGGGGCGGTTACCTGCGGCATTCTTGAGGGCGCCGAGCTCTTCTTTCTCGCCCGGCACGGCTCCTACCACGGGCTCCTGCCGAGCGAGGTAAATTACCGAGCGAATGTCTTCGCTCTTAAATCGCTGGGAGCCGAGTGGTGTATCTCGGTTAGTGCGGTGGGAAGTTTACGGGAGGAGCTGCCCCCCGGAACGGTCGTCATCCCTGACCAGCTTATCGATCGTACGGTAGGTCGACGGAGCACCTTTTTCGGCGAAGGTCTCGCCGCTCATGTAGGTTTCGCTGAACCGTACTGTTCCACACTTCGAGGGGTGCTAGCGCGGGTAGCGGCGCCGATCGCTCGGGAAGGGAATTTTAACGTGGTTAGTGGGGGAACGTACGTCTGCATGGAGGGCCCTGCGTTCTCTACCCGGGCCGAATCCCATCTCTACCGCCACTGGGGCGCCTCGCTTATCGGTATGACCGCGCTGCCGGAGGCGAAACTCGCCCGCGAGGCGGAGCTTGCGTACGCTACTCTAGCGCTCGTGACCGATTACGACTGTTGGAAGGGGGATGGTCACGACGTCGACGTGGTGCAGGTCTTAAAAACGATGGAGACCAATTCCCGTCATGCGAA
>JBJOHD010000120.1:0-9085 GCA_046047875.1 Pseudomonadota bacterium
ACCCGTTTTTCGAGGTTATCCTCGAACCCATAGAGCCGGATACTATCCTCCTTCACATCGGTGTGAACTATAACTACCGCCTCCGCTCCGACCACGAGGCGCGCCGCACAGAAGGATGAGCACAGGAGTTCGTAGCCCACCCCGTGCACGTTTAGAATAACGTTCCCCCCCGCGATCTCAACGACCGTGCCTTTGAGCCACGCGATCATACCACCTCCCGAAGCAACCGACCCTCCCTCGGTATAGCACAAGCACTGCGCCCGTTAAACGGCGAGTTTCCCCGTGCCCCGCTGGTGCCCCGCAGCTTAAACGGTATAATCGCTGCGGAGTGACGATGGCCCCACGCAAAAGAAAACGTTCCACAAAAAACACCCGGCCGAAACGCCGCACCCCGCGACGCGTGTGGCCGTTCGTCGTTGTCTTCCTCCTTTTCGCAGCGGGGCTCAGCGGGGTCACTTTTTTTCTCACCGATCGTCTCGTGGCGCAGCGGCTCGCGGCACGACGCACCACCGCGATCCCGGCGGTGTATTCCGATGTGCTGCGAATCGTCCCGAAACCGATCGGACCGGAGCGGCTGCGGAGTCAACTCGCGGCCCGGCGCTACCGCGAGGTACCCCATCGTCCCGAGAACGAGGGGGAATTCTCCCTCACCGGAGGAGTTCTTGAGATCTCCACCCGCGAGTACGTCCCCCCGAGCGGTCGACCGGTGCATCCCCAAAAGATACGGTTCGATCTCGCAAGCGGAGAGATGCGGACTTTCGGGGGGGAGTCGATTGATAAGATCGTTCTGGAGCCTCAGGTGGTCTCACACCTCGGTGGTAAGGCGCTCCGCGCTAGCAGCTACAAGTCGTTAGCAGCTATCCCCGATTCGCTCGAGCGAGCGATCGTCGCCATAGAAGATGAGCGGTTTTACAAGCATCTCGGGGTCGATCCGATCGGGATCGCCCGCGCGATGTGGGTGAATCTTCAAGCGCTCGCTTTCGTCCAGGGGGGGAGCACCCTCACGCAGCAGTTTGCGAAGAACTTTCTTCTCTCGCCTCGCAGAACCTTAGGGAGAAAGCTGTCTGAATTTTTTGCGGCTCTCAGCCTCGAGCGCCGGCTTACCAAAGACCAGATCCTTGAGCTGTACCTCAACGAGGTGTACTTCGGTCAGGAGGGCGCGATCGCGATTCACGGGGTCGCTGAAGCGGCGAACTCATTCTTCGGGAAAAAGATCGAAGACATCTCACTGAGCGAAGCGGCGCTCCTCGCTGGGCTCGTTCAAGCGCCCTCGTACTACGCGCCCCGCAAACACCCTCAGCGCGCCACCGAGCGGCGGAACATCGTGCTCAACAAGATGCTCGAACTTCGATTCATAAGCCCCGAGGAGCACGCCCGTGCGGTCATAACCCCGCTCACGATCGTTTCCGAAACCTCGTATCGGCAGGTCGCTCCCCATTTTATGGCGGCGCTTCGCAGCGACCTCACAGGAGAGTTCGGGGACGAGAATCCGCTCGGCGAAATGACGGTTCACACCGGAATCGACCTCGACTATCAACGGTGCGCCGAAGATGCGGTATCGCGGGGGCTCGCTGGGATTGAGAAACAGTTTCCCCGACTCACCAAGAAAGGGCGACCACTCGAAGCCGCGCTCGTCTCTCTCGAGCCGTTTAGCGGCAAGGTCCGAGCCTGGGTCGGGGGACGAGATTTTCAAAAAAATCAATTCAACCATGTTAGCCAAGCGGTTCGTCAGATCGGCTCAACGATCAAGCCGTTTCTCTATCTCACCGCCCTTGATTCCGGCTTGAATTCTTACAAGGTGGCGACCCCGATAAGCGTTCTCTCCGATCGCCCGGTGCAGGTGAGCCTTGTTACGAAGGACACCTGGGAGCCGGAGAACTACGATCGGGACTACCACGGCGATGTCACCCTACGGTACGCCCTTGAACATTCGCTGAACCTCCCCGCTGTCTATGTGAGTCAACGGGTAACGACGGCGGCGCTCGCCCGCACCGCCCGGGCGTTTCGGCTCGCGGACGATATTCAAAGCGTTCCCGCACTCGCTCTGGGAGCCGCTGACACGACCCTCTTAAAGCTCACGTCCGCCTACGGTGCGCTCGCGAACGGTGGGGTCTACGTTGCCCCCAGGCTCTTCACCTCGGCGATCGACAACGGCGGCGAGGTCGTCGCCGCAAATCCGATCACCGAGGAGCGGATCGCGGATGAGGCCGCGGTATTCGTGCTCAATAACATCTTACAGGGGGTCGTCGAGCGAGGCACTGGACGACCGGTACGCAACGTCGGGTTTCGGGGAACGGCCGCTGGAAAGACAGGTACCTCGAACGACACCCGAGATGCTTGGTTTGTGGGCTTCGCCCCCGACCTCGTAACCGGGGTGTGGCTCGGGTTCGACGACAACCGCCCCACCGGCTTCACCGGTGGACGGACAGCCGCACCGATCTGGGGGGAGTACATGAAGTGCCTCGAGCCGATGCGGGACGACGAAAAATTCATCGCCCCACCCGGGGTGGTGTTCGTGAAGGTGGACGGGCGTACCGGGGGGCGGGCCTCCGCGAACTGCCCCCCCAGCGAAACCGTTCACGAGGTCTTCGTCCGGGGGACCGAGCCGAAGCGGTTCTGTCCGGTGCACGGCGGCGACGACGAGGAGGTGCCCCCCTCCGTGGAAGAGACCCACCCGGAGCGCCCGCGCCGCCGCGGGCTGTGGGAAACCCTCTTCGGGGGCTAACATCCCCCCGGGGTTAAGCGGAGCAGCGCTCCGGTGAATATCCACGGGACTCAAACGTCGTAATTCGTAGATATCAGCGGCTCGCCTGAGCACCGCGCTTGCGGTTTTAGGAGTCGAACGATATTAGTGACTTGGGCCTAAAACTTCGGCTTTACGGAAGGCGCCCGGCTCGGTACCCTCGCTCACAGACTCCAACCCAGCTGCGAGGCGCCGCTCACGGGCTCAGACGGACACCCTTTTAAACGCTTAAGGATTTAAACCATGACCTTCTTGATTCCTTCCAACTTGACTCCTTCCAACTTGATTCCCGCCGGGCTGAAGACCTCTACCTCCGAACGATCCGCCGCCGAAAGATCGGCGATACGAGCAGCGGCGAAGACGGCGATCTTTGCTCTCGCTATCGGAGCAACCGTTTCCGCAGCCCCGTTCTTCGAGGTAAGCGGGACGCACGCGCACGCAGAGGATGCGGCTCTCGCGTCGATCGAACACGCCAAGGCGCTCTCCACGGCCTTTGAGAAGGTCGCCGACATCATCACCCCCTCGGTCGTCAATGTCAGCTCCTCCCGCAAATCACGCCGGGGGCCGGGTACTCCGAAGGGCGACCCGTTTTTCGATCAATTTCGGGATTTCTTCGGAGAGGATTTCGCCGATCGTTTTGGTCAACAAGGGATGGGACCGCAGGGCCCGCCGCAGCAGCAAGGGCTCGGCACCGGAGTCATCATCGATAGCGCCGGGCACATCCTCACCAACAACCACGTGGTCGGCGACGCCGATGAGGTGACCGTACGGCTCCACGATGAGCGGACCTTCAAGGCGACCGTGGTTGGGAAAGACGACCGGAGCGACCTCGCGGTCATCAAGATCAAAGCTCCGAATCTCGTCCCTGCTCTCCTCGGCGACTCCGACACCCTTAAGATCGGCCAATGGGTAGTCGCCTCCGGCAACCCGTTCGGACTCGACAACACGATCACCGCCGGGATAGTGAGCGCGAAGGGCCGCTCGATCATGGGGGGCTCGCAATATGAGGACTTCATTCAAACCGATGCGGCGATAAATCCAGGGAACAGCGGCGGTCCGCTGGTTGATCTCGACGGCAAGGTGGTCGGGATTAACACCGCGATCTTCTCCCGAAGCGGCGGATACATGGGGATCGGCTTTGCGATCCCGATGAACATGGCGCGTAAAGTCATGGAAAGCCTGATCTCCACCGGGAAGGTGGTGCGGGGGTGGCTCGGCATAGGGATTCAAAACCTGAACGAGGACCTTGCGAAGTCCTTCGAGTACTCCGCCACCGAGGGAGCGCTCGTCGGTCACATCGAACCGAACGGGCCGGCGGCGAAAGCGAAACTGCAGCAAGGGGACATCATCGTCACCCTCGACGGGGAGAAGATTAAGAACATAAACCAACTTCGCAACAGGGTAGCGGGCATTAAACCGGGAACGAAGGTCGCAGCAGAGGTGTGGCGAAACGGCAAGACGATGAACATCTCGATCGAGATCGGCCAACTCCCCTCGAACCTCCCCGGTCAGGAGATAGAGGAAGACTCCGATGAAACTCCGGCGATCGACATCGGCATCACGGTCGAGACCCTGACTCCCGACCTGGCGCGTCGATTGAAGTCGAGCCGCTTAGCGGGTGTGGTAGTAGCAAAGGTCCGTCCCGGTGGACTCGCGGCGCGAGCCGGAGTTGCCCCGTCTGACATCATCATCAGCATAAACGGGAAATCGGTCGGTGACGTCACCGAGTTCCGCGCGGCGATGCGCGAGGTGAACCTGAAGAAGGGGGCCCGTCTCATCATCGAAAGCCAAGGAATGGAGCGTTTCGTCTTCCTGCGTGAGGACGAGTAAGCACTCTCAACCTACGAGATGCGTCGAGGGGCCTCTCTAGCAGCACAACCGCTCTGAGAGGCCCCTTCTCTTTCGGTGGCGGCACAACGCCTCTGCAAACGACACGCCGCCCGACTCCGGCAGGTGAGCCCGTGCCGACCTTTATTACTCGCTCTTTCTTATCGACCTATCTTTAGACCGAGACCGTTAAGATCTCGTGCCCGCTCGGGGTGACAAGGATCGTGTGCTCCCACTGTGCAGAGAGCGAGCCATCGGCGGTGCGGACGGTCCAACCATCGACCTTCGAGAGAACGGTGCGCGGATCGCCGACGTTGATCATCGGCTCGATAGTGAAGGTCATCCCCGGCGCAAGTTTCTCGCCCATGCCCTTCTTACCGATATGGACCACCTGAGGTGGCTCGTGGAACTCCCGTCCGAGCCCGTGCCCGGTGTACTCGCGCACGATCCCGTATCCCTTACCGGTAGACTGGATGAAGCCTTGGATGGCAGCTCCGATGTCCCCAACATGGGACCCGGGGCGCACCGTCTCGATTCCGACGTGAAGCGCCCGTTTCGTAATCTCCACGAGTTCACGGGACTCCGCCGAACACACCTCCTCCCCACCCACGAAATACATCCGGCTGGCATCCCCGTGGAACCCGTTCTTTATCGAGGTCACATCGATGTTGATGATATCCCCGGTTTTTAAGGTTACGTAGGGGCTCGGAATGCCGTGACAAACCACATCGTTCAGCGAGGTACACACCGACTTCGGAAAACCCTTGTAGTTGAGCGGCGCCGGAACCGCTCCGAGCTCCCGGGTCATCCGATCAACAAAGGTGTTAATCTCCTCCGTGGAGATCCCCGGGCGAACGATATCTCCCACAGCATCGAGTACCATCGCGGTAACACGACACGCCTCACGCATCGCCTCGATATCGGCGGGGCTTTTTATAGGGATTCTCGTCACAACTTCTTCCGTTTTTCCCGACCCTGCACACTCGCCGCCTCAGCGAGCTGCACGATGGTTTTGAATTCTTTAGACGTCACCGGCTGGACACTCAGTCGCGTCCCGCGCTTAAGGAGCACCATCTCCGCGAGCGACCGTTCACTCCGCAGGCGATCCAACGGCACCACTGCATCGAACGCTTTTACAAACTCGATGTCGGGGCAGAACCAACGGGGGGAGTCGGCTCTCGCCCGCGGATCAAAGTACTCGCTTGACCGATCGAACTGACTCGGGTCGGGGTACGCCCGCTTTTTTACCCGACCGAGGCCGGCGACCCCAACGGGAGCCTCGTTCGAGTGATAAAAGAGGACCTCATCACCCGGTGCCATCTCTTTGAGGAGATTTCTCGCCTGAAAATTTCGAACTCCATGCCAATGGGTCACCTTATCGCGCTTAAAATCCGCGACGCTGTAGACGCTCGGTTCCGATTTTACCAGCCAGAATGCCATCTCCCCTCTCCGACCCATAATGGGGGGAAACGGCGTAGGCGGTCAAGCGCGGGGAGAGCTCTCCTCCCTAAGCGTCGAGCGAGGTCTGTACCGCATCGAACTCAACTAAGCGTTGTCCCAGATTGCCGCGGAGCGCGTTCACCACAGTCAGAACGGTGGAAAGCTCCCCCTCCGGAACAAGCCCACCCCGAAAGCTGCTTTGAGTGAGGTATATATCGAACTCCTGGAGCTCCGTTTGAACCGCCTGAGCGAGGAGCCGCAGCTTAAGAGCCCGCGGGCTCCCATCACCGATATATTGAATATGCTCCTCAAGTCGCTCCGCTGCTTCCCGACAACACCCCCGAATCACCGCGATCGAAACCGGCGCTGGACCCCGGTGTGAAAATCCGATCGCCCCGGACTCCCGATTCGACTCCGCGGCGAAGACCTTCAGCTCTTCCCGAAATTGACGAAACAGATCGCGCATCGGGTGCCCTAACGACGCCACCACCCGGAGCGCTGTATTGAGATCCACCATCGGCTCCGGGTCAGGGGTAGGCTCAGCGGCACCTTCCCGTCGACGCCGGGCCCGCGCGGCGCTCTCGCCAGCCGCCCCCTGCTGGATCTCCTCCCCCGCTCCAGGCTGACTCCGCCGCCCCCGCGCTTGAGCCCCATCTCCCTCGATATTCATGAATTCGGTCATATGCCCCTCCAAACCTAATGAACGTAGTAACCTCGGGAGCGGCCAAACGATGCCCACCCGACCGAGGTGTCGAAATCAAAAAACCGAGCGCAAACCTGAAAGGGAAAACCGAAGGAAAAACCGTGCCGTTCCGAAACGACACCTCACTCAGATGAGGCGATAGCCACGTTCGAAGCGGGCTACCGAATGGTTGCTCTAGCACACCCCCAACCTGATGCAACCACTTGCTTTTAATGTCTTTTTTATTGCGCCATCGGGGGGACTGCAGTTTACGGGTGGAGCTAAGATTGGTATCGTTCCCCCGCACTGTGCCTTCTCGGAGCAAAAGCAGCTATGTCGCTTGGAACGAAGATAAACGTCACCGACCCGGAGTTCGCGGCGAACCGTCGGGCGTTCGACGAGGTTGCAGCGCGCTACCGCGCCGAGCTCTCCGCTGCGGTAAATCCCCCGGCCGATGATCAGATCACCCGCCACAAGGAGCGGGGGAAACTGCTCCCCCGCGCACGGGTTGAGAGGCTCCTCGACCCCGGTGCACCGTTTCTTGAACTCGCTCCCCTCGCGGGGCTCGGCCTGTATGAGGGGGTGCGGGCAGGTGCCGGGATGATCACCGGGATCGGCCGGATAAGCGGCCGAGAGTGTATGATCGTCGCGAACGACGCCACGGTGAAGGGGGGAACCTATTTCCCGATGACGGTGAAGAAACACCTCCGCGCTCAGGAGATCGCCCTTGAGAACCACCTTCCCTGCGTTTACCTCGTCGATTCGGGGGGGGCGTACCTCCCACTTCAAGACCAGGTATTTCCCGATCGTGAACATTTCGGGCGGATATTTTACAACCAGGCGCGGATGAGTGCGCTTAACATCCCGCAGATCGCGGTGGTCATGGGGTCGTGCACCGCGGGTGGGGCGTACGTGCCGGCGATGAGCGACGAGGCGATCATCGTCAAAGAGCAGGGCACGATATTTCTCGGTGGCCCACCGCTTGTGAAGGCGGCGACCGGGGAGGAGATCTCAGCCGAGGAGCTCGGCGGCGCGGAGGTTCACTGCCGCATGAGCGGTGTTACCGACCATTATGCAGAGGATGACCTCGACGCTCTTCGGATCGCCCGTCGTGTCGTGGGGAATCTTGGCCCCCGTTATCGGCAACCCGCGGATGTCGTCCCGGCGTCCGCCCCGCTGTTCGACCCGAGTGAGATCGCAGGGCTCATCCCCGCCGACCGTAAAAAGTATTTTCCGATGCGTGAGATCCTGGCGCGCCTCATCGATGGAAGCGAGTTCGACGAGTTTAAGCGGCACTACGGGACGACCCTCATCTGTGGGTTCGCGCGAATCGGGGGTCACCTCGTTGGGATCCTCGCGAACGACGGAATATTGTTCTCAGAAAGTTCGGTGAAAGGGGTGCACTTCATTCAGCTCTGTAATCAACGGGGCATCCCTCTCGTCTTCTTTCAAAATATCGTCGGCTTCATGGTAGGCAAGAACTACGAGCGGCAAGGTATCGCGAAAGATGGAGCGAAGCTCGTCACGGCGGTGTCGTGCTCCAGTGTACCGAAATTCACCGTCATCGTCGGCGGCTCGTTCGGTGCGGGGAACTACGGAATGGCCGGGAGAGCGTATCAACCCCGCTACCTCTTTATGTGGCCGAACGCCCGGATATCGGTAATGGGGCCCGAGCAGGCGGCGCACGTTCTGACCCAAGTACGCGCCGATTCCTTCAAAGCACGGGGCAAGGAGTGGCCCGAAGCGGAAGCGGCTGCGTACAAAAACGAGATCGAAACGAGCTATAACGAACAGGCTCACGCCCTTTATTCAACGGCCCGGTTGTGGGACGACGGTATTATCGACCCGACCCAAACCCGCGACGTCCTCAGCCTTGCGATCGCATCGAGTCGGAACGCCCCGTGGCCGGAGACTCGCTTCGGTATTTTTAGAACGTAGGCGCCGCGAAAGGTAACACAGCTATGTTTAAAAAGATCCTGATCGCTAACCGCGGAGAGATCGCCTGCCGTATCGCCCGAACGTGCCGCCGTCTTGGGGTGCGTTCGGTCGGTGTATTTTCGACAGCTGACGAGCACGCACTTCACCGCCGGAGCGCCGATGAGAGTGTCGCGATCGGCGGAGCGGAAAGTAAGGAGTCCTACCTCGCGATCGATCGCATCATCGATGCGGCGAAACACACCGGCGCTGAGGCGATACATCCGGGATACGGATTTCTCGCCGAGAACACCGAATTCGCCGCGGCGCTCGAGAAGGCGGGACTTAAACTGATCGGACCCTCGGCTGAGGTGATCGCCCTCATGGGGGACAAGATCGCCGCGAAAGCGATCGCCGCGAAAGCGGCGGTGCCGCTTGTTCCGGGGATCACCCTTGCCGCGACAGCAGCAGCAGCCCCT
>JBJOHD010000121.1:0-3652 GCA_046047875.1 Pseudomonadota bacterium
CTCATCGAACCTCCGCAGATAGAGGCCCCATCAGTTCGTGGTGAGGGGGCCCGCCGCAAGAAACCGTGGAGCAAGATTTGGGCCTTCCTCGATAAAGCGCGGTATCGGTTCCGGTGACCTGTCCCCGAATCGCTGGGGGCACATGGTGTTTAAGTTTCGAGAAAAACGAGGGGAAAATGGGGGAAAGCCCGACTATCTTCGCCGCTGTCCCGTTACCTTTCTCATCAATACGAGCGCTCCGATGAGGATAACGAGGAGAGCGAGGAACACCGGGATATTGAGATCTGCGATCGTGGGAAAGGGGGGGTCGAGGGGAAGGTGATCGGGGGAGCGGCCAGCAGCTTTGAGCGCTTCGCGGTAGTCGCTGAGCGATAATCCGCTCCATCCGGAGAGGCGGTGGTAGAGCATATACTGAGTAAGGAGCCGCTCCGCTGTAAGCTCCTGAGGCGAAGACAGGGTCGGGGGCGAGAGCCTGAAGTGAGCCTCTCCCCGGCGGAGTACCGGAGCGCTTTCTCCTGCGAGGACATTCCGCTCGACTGAATGTACGAGCTGCTGCATCGCTACCGTAAAATCCATAGCGCCCCGGATGCGCGCTGATACGGGGCGCTCAGCGAGGGAGCCCACGAATTCATCGAGTCGGGTGATTTGAAAATCGAGCACGGCGTCCAGCGGAGTGATCGCTTCTCCACGATCGAGGCGCGAACCCCGGAGGGACACCGAGCTCCCCGTTATTGCATCGACGATCCCCGCTGCCTCATCGACGATCCCCACAACCTGTCCTTGGCTGTTCAGGAGCGGGGATCCGCTGGTGCCTGGCGACCCTTCAACGGTGGTGACGAGGTGGAGCGGCTCTATCGCGGTGATCTTCCCCGAGCGGTTCGCTAACGCACCACACCCCGGAAATCCAAGGGTTGTTACGGCTTCTCCCGGGGCGATAGAGCTCCCGTAGGGGAGCGGTGAGGATGTCGGCCCGATGTCGAGTAGTCCGAGGTCGAACGCAGGCAGGAGGCGCTCGACCCTCGGAGTGTTCGGGAGTTCAACGGGGACCGGCTTTTGACCGAGTCCGACCCCCCGATACACCCTCAGCCGTGAACAGTCGCCGTCCGGGCACACCGAGCGGATAAGATGGAGACTCGTCGCGATTCGACCGCGTGCCTCGAAAAAGCCGCTGCCGCATGCTTTATGCTCTGGAGCTGACAGAAGCACTATCGATTCAAACGGGAGGGGGGCAGGGGAGTCCGCCACACCCATACCGCTCAAACCGAAAAAAGTTGATAAAAGAAGCGCTCCGACAGTATGCTTCATGGCGTCCCGAATCGTGTTCCCTTGGTCGGTATCTTCACGTGTCGAATGGTCCCTCGCAAGGGCAGAGATGGCACAGGGGACGTTTGATGATTTAAGGAGTGTGTCGATGGAAAAGCCCAGCGTAGGAATGGTCGGTCTCGCAGTGATGGGGTCAAACCTCATCCAGAACATCGAGAGTCGGGGGTTCCCGTGCGCAGTCTTCAATCGGAGTTGGGACGTCACCGCCCAGTTCATGGAGAAGGTGAAGGGGCGAAAATTCGTCGCCGGCAAGACGCTCGAGGAGTTTGTGGGGAGTATGGCGTCACCCCGTCAGATCTTCATCATGATTAAAGCGGGACCGGCGGTTGATTCGGTTATCGAGAGTCTGATTCCGCTTCTCAACCAAGGGGATATCATCATAGATGGTGGCAACACCTACTTCACCGACACGCAGCGTCGGGAGAAGCGGTGCAAGGAGGCGGGGATTAACTTCCTTGGCGTGGGGATCTCGGGAGGCGAGGAGGGCGCGCTGAAGGGCCCGAGCCTCATGCCGGGGGGGCCACACGATGCGTGGAAGATTATGGCGCCGATGTTCGATAAGATCGCGGCGCAAGCGGACGGCCCGTGTACGGCGTATGTGGGGCCCGACGGCGCCGGTCACTTTGTGAAGATGGTGCACAACGGTATCGAGTACGGCGATATGCAGCTGATCGCCGAGGCCTACGACATTTTGCGCCGCACGTTGAACTGTCAGCCCGAGGAGTTCGCTTCGATCTTTGAGGAGTGGAATAAGGGGGTTCTCTCCTCGTACCTCATCGAGATCACTGCGAAGGTTTTCCGCCGTAAAGACGACGACGGGCGTGGGTATCTTGTCGATAAGATTCTCGATGCGGCGGCGCAAAAAGGCACCGGCAAGTGGACTGCGCAGCTCGCGCTCGATTTAGGGGTAGCGATACCGGCGCTCGCGGCGGCGGTCGACGCACGTATTTTAAGCTCCATCAAAGGTGAGCGGGGCGCAGCGTCAAAGGCGTTTGCCGCACCAGCTGTCGCTGATTTTACGGGGGATCGGGCGGACCTTATTAAAGCAGTTCACGACGCGCTTTATTGCTCGAAGATTATGTCGTACGCGCAGGGCATGGCGATGCTCGCCGCGGCTTCGAAGGAGCATGCGTGGAACCTGAAACTTCACGAGATAGCGGCGCTCTGGAAGGGAGGCTGCATCATCCGCGCGAAGTTCCTCGATGAGATCCGCCGGGCGTACAAAAATAAACCGGACCTTGCGAACCTCATCCTCGATCCGACGATGAAAGGGGAGGTTGAGCGCACGGTGCCGAACCTACGCAAGGTGGTGGCGATGGCGGCGGAGCGGGGTATCCCGACGTTGGCCTTCAGCTCCTCGCTCGCCTATTTCGATAGCTATCGTAGCGCGGATCTTCCGCAAAATCTCACTCAGGCGCAGCGGGATTTCTTCGGCGCTCACACCTATGAGCGGAAAGACAAGCCGGGCACGTTCCATACTCAGTGGGAGTAGTGCGGGGATAGTCGGAGCCCCTCCGGGGCGAGGATCGAGTGATAACTCCGCGGACGGACTCGTCTATTTTGGCTCGGTGCTGAGGTCGTGTCCTTGCAGTTAGCGCCTCGACGTGCTATGGTCCTCTCGTTTCGACCTCTTCTTTCCTCGCGCGTAGGCGTTCCCGCCAACGCGGTGTGAGAGCGGGTTCTCCGCTCTTCCGTTTGAGTTACCTGGAAATAATTTCAGGTTGCTTTCGTCTCGCGGGTTCTGCTCGTGCGACGGGTTGGCTCCGTATTGCTTACGGGGTCCGCGAGCGGAGGTACGAGGGGTGGTGATACGAAAGGGAACTGTTGGGTGGAGCACGGTGTTGGCGATAACGTAGGATCGCAGCGGGAGACCCTCTGGGGGGTGATCGAAGCGATCGTGCGCGAAGCGGGGCTTGAGCTCTTCGACCTTGAGGCACCCCCGAGTGGTCGGGGAACGCTGCGGGTCTTTATCTGGCGCCCTCACGATGAAAACTCCCCGTTAAAGGGGGTAGGAATCGAGGATTGTGTGCGTATCAGTAAGCGCATCACGAATCTTGAGAACGTCGATGAGGTGCTCCCCGGAGATTGGCTCATCGAGGTATCGAGCCCCGGTGTCAACCGTAAGCTGTCTCGCCCCGAGCATTTCGCCGGCGCGGTCGGTGAGCGGATAAAGTTGACGGTCGCTGCGGGTGGGCGGAATGAAGTTCTCAAAGGAGTTCTGTGTGCCTTCGATGGCTCGGTCGTGGAGATCGAGGTCGAGGGGGAGAACCCGAAAGATCCGGCGGTTCGGCGGGCGGTTCCGTTCGGTGAGATAAACCAGGCCCGAGTA
>JBJOHD010000122.1:0-10633 GCA_046047875.1 Pseudomonadota bacterium
ATCGCCCCTCCTCTCTTTCGGTTTCAGCGCTTCCTGTGGAGCTACGCCGACGCGATCGCCGAGGCGATCCGAATCATGAAATATCGCCCGAGTAAGCGCCTCACGAGCGCTCTCGCGCACATCTCGGCCCCGGTTATCGGGGCGATCTTTCCCTCCTCCGATTGGGCTGTGATCATCCCGATGCCTGCCACGTTCGCGAGCCTCCGTCAGAGAGGATTTAACCAGTGCGAGGAGCTTGCGCGGATTATCGGCGCGGAGCTCGACGTACCGACAGATGGCAAGGCGCTCTCTCACCGCGGTTCAAAAACACCCCAAGCATCTCTCCCCCTCGATGAACGGCTCCGAAACGTTCGGGGTGTCTTTCACGCAAAATCCGAGCGGGTAATTGGCAAGCGCTGTCTCCTCATCGACGACGTGGCTACCAGCGGCGCTACCTCGGCAGCGGCAGCGTACACGCTCCTTACCGAAGGTGCGGCGTCAGTGGATCTCATCACCCTTGCCCGAAGCACCGCTTGGAACGAATTCCGCCACGCAGTGGCGCAGAGATATCCCGCCGACCCCGCTTCCCGGTGTGCGCCAGGTCAACCCTAAGGGGCTCGCACGGGATTTTTAAATCCCGTTCTAAACCGAACGATCATTCGAAGGTGTTTTTCATTCAACCGAGTTAAAGTAAGTTTCCCGTGCGATTCAACAGGTAAACCCCTTTCCCACACCGTGTGGATTTCCTGTGGATAACTCCGGCAAAGATCTTTTCGATTTCCTGAAATTTCCCCTTCTCTATGCGGAAATCGATTGATTTCGGGCGGGCACCGGCATACTCGAAGGGTACGAGTAAGGAGAACGTAGACGTTCTACGGAGGTTCTTACGAAGCCCGTCGAAACCGCTGCGATGCGGGGCCGGCGGCCGAGATCCGCGATTCGGTCGGAAAGATTGGCGGAAGCTCGGGCTGGGTTCGGTGGCGACACCGAGGAGCCCAGCGGTTCTTCGAAACCTCCCGTTCACAGGTGAGCCGGTTTGCGGATCGGTACCGGTGATAAGCGTCGACGTTTTAGGTGACTAACTCTTCTTCGAGAGGGCCACCCCCCGTTTTTCGCACCGGCTTCGGCCGGTGGCTGAGGGACGAGAGGGTTCGGCGGCGCGAGGTAGGGGCGCTAAAGCGGCCGCGGCGAAAGTTGCGACGACAGAGCGCTCCCCCAAGCGACCGTAACGTCCACCGGGAAACCGGTGAGGAAGATCGCCGGGAAACCGGCGTCAGAGGCTCAGCGCGAAGGTGGAGCAGATGGCTCCGGCCCCGAGGGCCGTCCGTCGGCACCCCACCCCGCGACCAGAGGTAAGACCTCTCGCAAGAGCTTATGTCCGATTCAGTCCCGCCAAAGCGGCCCTCACGGGTACGGTGGCGGGTGGAACGGTGCGGTCGTTAACTCGGCGAGCATCGGAGTTCTCCGTTCACCCTCACGGGACGATGGAGGCGCGGTGGGGCAATCTTCAAGAGATCGACCCCCCACCGTTGGCTGAAGGCGGTAGGCGTTTGCGAGCGCGGGTTGCTGGGGATCGAGCTTGCGGGCTCGGTTCGCACAGGAACCCCGTAAGAGTGTCCGCGAAGAGGTTTCTTTACTCCGAACGATGCTTTGTCTCCCCGTTCGTCGGTGACTTTCAGGAGTGCACCGTACGCGGAGCGGCCAACCCTCGGGTGATGACCGGGTGGCTTGCGCTGAAGATGGAGCGGCTTCGTTCGAAGGTGTGAGTGGAGCGACACCCTGCTGTGGGGAGGTTCGCGCCGGGGTTCCCTCGGCGGTGAATTTTCCTGCGGAATTCCCGGAACATCCCGGGAAACATGGGTGACGTTACGCCGTCCCACCGACCGATCCGCCGGGTGCGTTGAAATCTCTTCTTCGGAAGGATGGTAGATCCCGGTTTTTCGGTTGCGTCGTGGGTCGGTTATGTATCGAGGACGGGCGGCTCGAGCCGACGAAAGTCGAGCGTTTCGAGGCGCCGGGGTGAGATCCCCCGGCGGTGAAATCGAAGCCGCGAAAAAACCGTCGTCGATACGGGAGGTGAGCGAGGTTCGAGCGATCGAGTCTCCCCCCTCCCCGATCGGTGGAGTCGCACCGATCGTCCCCTCTGGGTGGGATCGGAAACGGTTCCGAGGCAGAGGGGGTAGAGAGTTGCAGCAGAGCGCCCGGTTCGTGAGCAGCACGGACTACGTCGGAGGGGGTCGCATCGGGTAGACACCCGGTGTGGATGCTTCGATGGAGGGAGACTCGCTGTAACTTTTGGTAGGGTCGCCGCGTGAGCGGCGGCTGGAGGCGCGGGTCGTTCTGGACGGGGCCGGGTGGTGTAAAAGCTGCGCGGAGTCCCGGGAGCGGCGCCGAAAAGGTACGGATGGTCGGCCGTTTGATGACCCAAACGGCGGTGTTCGTGCCGAGTGCGGTGGGGTTTCCTCAGCGCACCGGTTGTTGAGGGTAGGCTTCGCCGCAAGGCTGAGCCCCCGCTGACAGCGCGTCGGGGCCTTCGGAGAGCGTCGTTCGAGATGGGTGGCTGCGGAAACGCACGACCCGCCGAGAGCGGAGGCGACGATGGTTCCTCTATCTTGGGGTTGCAGCCCGGTAAAACGGGCCGGCGGGGAGGAAACTCCCCGGGGGCTGAGATGTCCCGCGGGTGAATAACCCGGTTGAGCTAAAAACTCCCCTCGAGGTAGACCGTGTGCACTTTTGAGATGTTTCGCCGGGGCGGGTTCGGCCCGCGTACGGTAGCATCTCGGATGGATCGCTCACACCGTTGCAAGACGGAGGAAAGAGCGTTTCATTTGCGGGCTTACCGCGACTTCGGATTCGTTACGCTCGTCGAAAGGCGGCGTACGTGAAGCGCGGGGCCGGCCGACCTTCATGGGGGCAACCCTGCGAGGGAGACCGAAAAGCAGCTTCGAAAGGGGCTGCCACAAGGTGTGGCCGGGGGTCAGCCTCCCCGAAAGGGGCAGCTGATCTGAAGGGATCCGCCGTGAACAAAACTTTCGTGATCGTTTAATCGGCGCGTCACGGGTCTTGTTCGGTTGAGGACTACGTTTACGTTGTTCTCAACTAAGGCGGCTAAGTCTTCAGTGGCTAAGTCTTCAGTGGCTTAGTCGCTTTGGTGGCTTAGTCGGGTAACCGAATCCCAACGTCCGAAAAGTGGCGCATCAACGTCGATGTGAATCGATTTGAGTTACACTCTTCACCACGCACGCGACGAAGCCAAAAGCTCGTCGCGTTTTTTTTTGCGCTGGGGACACTATCAGGGGTTACCTTGATTGTCGCAACCCCCTTTTTTTACTCACCCGCTGCCATCCACGCCCCTCGGCTCCGTTAGCCCGCGTAAAGAGGCGTGCGGGATGCAGCTCAAACCGTCTGGGGCGGGGGAAAATGGGCTCCGGGTGCACCTTTCCCCTCATATTTCATGGCGTGCGAAGCGAGCTTCATGAAATATAGAGGTTCGCCATCCCTACGGGCGCCATTTAAGGGGAATTGCTCATGACTTCGACCGGGGAACTTTTTGAGAAACTCACCGCCGTTATCGCGAAACTGCGCGACCCAAACGGCGGATGCCCATGGGACCTTGAGCAAACCCACACGACGCTGAAGCCGTACCTCATAGAAGAGGCGTACGAAACCCTCGAGGCGATCGATCAGCACCCGGAGAAACTCCCCGAGGAATTGGGCGACGTGCTGCTCCAAGTGGTGCTGCACGCCCAGGTTGGGAGGGACAACGGAACGTTTTCGATCGACACGGTCGTTGAAGGGCTCACGCAGAAGTTGATCTCGCGCCACCCCCACGTCTTCGGAGAAGCGGTGGCCAAAGATTCGAAACAGGTGCTGGAGAATTGGGAGGCTCTTAAGAAGAAAGAACGTCCGGCGGATCAGAGTATCCTTTCGGGGGTTCCGACGAGTCTTCCCGGACTTTTAAAAGCGCAGCGTATCGGCGAGAAAGTGGCTCGCGTCGGATTCGATTGGGCCGATGCGTCCGGGGTCGCCGATAAGGTGACCGAGGAGCTTGAGGAATTCCTCGAAGCGCGCGCGCACGACTCAACCGCGACCCGCGCCCACCTCGAGGAGGAGCTGGGAGATCTCCTCTTCTCACTCGTTCAATTCGCCCGGAAACTCGGACTCGATGCGGAGGATTGTCTCCAGCGGGGGAATGCGAAATTTATTGGGCGATTTAAAAAGCTCGAGACTCTGGCGGGCCCCGAGATGAAAAGCTTAGGGCTTGAGCGCCTGAGCGAACTGTGGAACCGGGTTAAAGCTGGGGAGCGGGAGTAGCGCCGCCCCGTTTTTTTCACATCACGAACGACCCTAACGTCTTGAATCAAATCAAAAATCGATGACTATCCCGGCTCGTTGAGCCGCCGGACGGGGGCCCCAGCAGCTCGTAGCTGCGGCAGGCGGCCTCGTGCCGCCCATAACTTTAACGAGGATACACGGCGATGGGGGGGGGGCCCGACGCCGCTTTCAAAAAAATAAAGGAGTCGCTTATGGGCATCGATCCTACCAGCGCCGGGGCTGAGCCGGCACACCACGCAGTCACCGACCAACAGATACTCGACCACCCGCCCGAGGGGTGGACGGTTATCAACGCGAGGGGAACAAGTCTCGATGTCGATTTCCGCCGCACCTCGCTGCTAACGACGATTAACGACATCACCGTGAGATTGGAGAGCATCGACTACGATCCTTCTCCGTGGGCGGACTTTCGTCCAAATCAGATCGGACCTTCCGGGAGACACCATTGGAACTCCAGGGACCCCCTGTTCGATGCCGTTGCTGGTAAAATTGCAAACGACCTCAATCAAGCCGCTCAGCTCGCCGCCGACTCCGCACTCGATCTCATTCGGGGAAGCGTACCGGAGGCGTGGGAGCGGGGACCCCGGAGTGAGTATCGCGGAGGGGAATTTAGTTTCGGCGGATATCGTCGAGCCTTCTTCGATGAACGGTCGGAGTCCGCTTCCCTCTCCGCCCCCCTGTGCCGAGAGGGCTACGTCGGTCGCATCGGCCACACCTCGTTCCTCCTTCAAGAGATGAACGATGGTTCGATCCGGGGAGAGGTCGCTGTTGGTCGGGGCGATTTCTATAAAATATGCTCTCTCGATGAAGAGGTCGCGCGATCGGCGCTTGAGGCGGTTCGCGCGTTGCAGGTCGGCTAGTGGTTCGACCATTAAATTCTTTCACCTGCAAGGTAATAGAATTTATGCGCACCACTAGTCCTGAGTTAGTTTTTCACTCCGCGGGAGTAAAAAAACTTATTTGTCGAAGGACTAGTCGAGCGCTCCGAGCGGCGGCAGCGCGAGCTCCACACGAAGCGGTGCCGCCCCCGATCCGCTCCGGGGCACCGCCGTCATAGCGGTGACCCGAGCACCCTTTACCAGTACGTGATCGAGCGCGAAAAGTCGGTGGAACGGGTAGCGATCTCCGGGGAGCCACCACCCCCTGCCCCACGCGGCGTCGACGAGGTCGCTCCCTTCGGTAAGGATCGAATACAACGACCCCCCGAGCCGCCCCTGTAGATCTCCTAAGACCACCACCGGCACCGCGGCATGGCGCGCCTCGGTTGCGACCCGTCGGATCGCTCGGCGATTACGAATCATCGTTGGCGAATCGGTGAGCGGCGGAAGGTCGAATACGGCGACCAGTGCCGCCGCTCCGCCGGGGGCCGCAACGGTCGCCATCAGCCCTGGCGATGCGTCCTCCCCAAGGGAGGTGCGGCCCTCGCCGATGAGGGGCGCGCGTGAGAGAAGCGCTACCTTCTCCCCAAGGAGTACCCCCGCAAAAGCTGGGGTAGCGGTCGCGAGCGCCCGCCCGACCTCTCCCGCCCCGTATCCCCAGAGTCCAACGATATCGGGACTCCCCCCCTCCAGCAACACACGCGCCGCTGGGAGATCCGCCGCCGATCGAACACCGAGCGAGACCACCGAGAACTGAGCCGGGGGTGGGGTCGAGCCGTCAACCTCACGAGATCCAGTGAGGAAAAACGGCTGATTGAGGTGGAGAAATCTTAGCAAGAAGGCGATGAGAAGCGCGCCCACAACGCACTGCGCACCTTTGGAAACAACGCGCCGCATCCACGGGAAGGTAAGTGCAAGCACGCACAAGGCTATTGCATATATCGGCGCCTGTAACCGATTTGCTTCGATGATGAAATGCCACGGGGGAAGGAAGGTGAGCGCCAACCCAAGGAAAACAGCGCCGACAAGCCAGGGGTAGACCGGGGAGAAGATCGCCCACCCCCTGCCCCGCTGATGGCCAGGCGCCTCACCAGTAGTTCCAAGATGCTCAGAGGAGCGAGGCGGTATCGCGTTTTTCCGTCCCGCCACGTTCCGCTGGCCGTTTGTTAATCGTTCCAGTTAAGAACGCCCTTCTTCCAGACGTAGACGAGGCCCACGACGAGGACGAGCATGAACGACAACATCGAGAAGAAGGCGAACCAACCGAGCTCCGGGAGCGCCATCGCCCACGGATACATGAAGATCACCTCGATGTCGAAGAGGATGAAAAGCATCGCCACGAGGTAAAAGCGCACATTGAACCGGCTCTCCTGAACCGAGCCGACTGAAACCGAGCCGCACTCAAACGGCAGCTGCTTCGTCTTCGTTTTGTTCTTCGGCCCCAAAACCGAGGCGAGGGCCAGCATGGTGATAAGAAACCCCGCGATCACCACCCCCAGAACGATAAGTCCAACGTACGGATCCATGTGCAACACCTTCTCAAGACCTCGCCCCATGCAGGGGCCCGACCCCGTCATCATGGCAAAGAGATGCGCCTGAAGCGAGGGGAATACACCCGACTGGATTCGAACCAGTGACCCCCTGCTTAGAAGGCAGGTGCTCTATCCAACTGAGCTACGGGTGCCTAACATCGTAAAAAAACTATCCGCTACGACTTTCACTTAAATCGATGCCACCGTAAAGCGGCGGGCGCAGCGTCGCCCCGGAGACAGAATAAACCTCGGGAATTCGAGACGTTAGCAAGTTCAGGGCGGCGTCCCGGGGCATTGGATTTCTGCGCCTCATTTCAATATCTTATCACGAGAGCGCGCCGTCGACGAATGCCACGCCCGGGCGGTTCACCGCCATAACACCGGGTGGAATAGGAGGTGTGCGCCGCTAGTAATATCGCTCGGTTGAGCATTCAGGGCGGCGCAGATTTTGGGGGCACCTACTGGAGTTTGGTATGAACACAAAGTCGAACGCGATCACACGGGACACCGAGGCAGGGCGACGAGATAATCGGCTGCTCGGATGGCTCGTCTCGTACGGATTAGATCAACGGGGCGCGGCGTTCGAAATCCGTGCCGGCCGAACTATCATCACCGCGGGGCCCGCACAGGGAACGCACACGATCTCCGTTCAAGACGAGACGATCTCCTCGCCGCACGCAGCGATCAACGCGGTGAGCCGGGACCATGTGGTTTTACTGCAAGATATCTTCTCCGAATTCGGTACCTTTATCACCCGCTCCGGCGAACGTGATGAGAGCCCGGTTGAAGGACCGGTGGTGCTTCGTCACGGCGATTGGGTGCACATCGGAGAGACGGTACGGTTTCAGGTTTGTTTAATCGATGGCGGACACTAAGGCGCGCAAAATATTCGACGGCCGGTACGAGATCCTCTCGATCGTCGGCCGTGGTGCGTGCAGCGTCGTGTATCACGCTCGCCATGCGATGGCCCCCTCCTCCGAGGTCGCGCTCAAAGTACTCATCAAAAAAGGTCAGCAGCAAGCGGTCACCGGGGATAAACTCCGCAAAGAGGCGCTTGCGATGGTGTCGTGCCGTCATCGCTTCGTCGTCCGCCTCGATGATTTCCACACCGTGGGAGAGCTCTCGTACCTCTCGATGGAGTACGCGCCTCACTCCGATCTCCGCAAGTTTGCAGCGACTACCGGGGGCAAAATCTCCCCCCGGCTCGGAGAACTCTACCTCCTCCAGTCGGCTGAAGCCCTCGGATTTATCCACAAAGCGGGGGTGATTCACCGCGACATCAAACCCGACAACATCTTAGTCATCAGCGAGAAGGAGTGCCGTCTCGCCGACTTCGGCGTCGCAGTGCTGCCCGGGGAGGAGTCCTCACTTGAGGAGCTGCAGCAGGGGGTCGGGACGATGGCGTATATGGCGCCGGAGGTCCTTGAGGGCACCGGGTACGATCAACGTTCCGACGTCTACTCTCTCGCGGTTTCGTTTTACGAGCTTCTCACCGGGCGCCATCCGTTCGACGGCGCGACGCTGGCGGAGCAGATCGAGATCCGGCGCGATGGGAAGATCCCGCCCCCCGATTCGTTGAATGGGGAGATCCCCAGCTATATCTCGAAAGCGCTGATGCAGGCGCTCTCGTACGATCCCGCACGGCGCTTCCCTACCGGGAAAGAGTTTCAACAGACGATCTTGGTAAACCGGGCGCAGATGAAGCTCGAGCCGGCGAGCGGCGAGGCTCCAGCACGACCGGCGGCTCCGCCGAAAGCGGCACCGGCCCCTTCTCAACCATCCCCTGCGCCCCGCACCAGCGCGGTCGCGATCGAGCGTACCGCACCGTCTCCGCGAGCGCCAAGCGTTCCGCCCCCAGCTCCCGCAGCTTCACTCGGGGGGCCGACCGCCGCGCTGACGCAGCCTCCGCGGATGACCGCGAACGCCGGCCCGATGCCCCTGCCGGACCCCCTTCAACCCCCCGTTGAGCCGGTGGTGCAAGGGCTCGCGGCGATGGCGCTCGCCGGAACGGCACACCCAGAGGATCTGAGCCCCCGAGCCCGACCAAGCGGAATTCAGCCGCCCCCTGGGGCCAAAGATCTCCTCGCGCCGAAACCGGCGAAACGTGCTGAAATCGACAAAAAAGGACAAACTCCGTTGAAAGAGAAGAAAGACAAACGGCCGCCGAAACGACTCGATCACGGGGAGAACCCGCGGAAGGTCTCAAAGCTTTCTCAGAAAGATCCGAAGAAATCGCTCCTCATGGCGGTTTCGATCGCGGTGTTCATGATGATCTTGATGTACGGGAACATCTTCCTTAAGAAACACTACAACATAGATATCGCCCAGAAGATCATCGACATATCGATCGGCGGTGAGGATCCGGGAGCACCGTTTATCCCGCAGTTCTCCGCCGCTGAGGTGGCGTTCCCGAACTTACCTCCGGGGGTATACGCCGGCACGATGAACGGTATCGTTCCTGGGAAAGCCGTCCCCCTTTCGATTATGTCGTTCTCGGAGCAGGGGTTCATGGTCTTCCTCCCCGGGGTCGAGGGGTGGAGTCCGACGATGGTATCGCTCGAAAACCTCCCCACCGAGGGACCAACGACCCTCCGCGTGACCTCGAACGGCTTCATTCTCGATCTCTCAGGACAGGTGGTCGAAGGCGAGATCGTGGGGTATGCTAAGAACGTTCTCTCCGGGGATCAAGGGGAGTGGCGCGTCCGACCGATCAGCAAGTAGCGCCCCAATAGACGACTCTATGAAGATATCTCGATTTCTCTCACTCGCTTCGCTATTCTCACTCGCTTCGCGATTCTCATCCGCTTCGCTATTCTCATCCGCTTCGCTATCGCACCTCGTGACTGCTCCACGACGAGCTGCACTCATGCGGGGCCTCATCGCTGGGCTGCTCGCAGGAACCAGCGTTATGCTTTTTTCTCCGTCGATAGGACTCAGTCAGGAGGGCAAGGTCTCGAAGGAGGTCACCGTCAAACACATCCCTCCACGAGCGCAGGATATCCCTGCTCCGGGAGCCCCCCTGAAACTTGGGTTTCAGTTAACGAACACCCGCGAGATAACCCAACTCGTGACCGCGCTCGTCACGGTGGATGGGCAGCTGATGAGCGTGCTGGGCTCCGAGGGATATCTGAACGAGTACGACAACCCCGCCTTCGAGATAACGACGATAGCGCCCCTCGCTGAGATTACCTACCAACTGGTGGTGCGGGGACAAGACGGCTCGATTGTGACCTCAAAACGATACGCGGTTCGTCGGAGCTGCCTCCCCTCAATCGAACTCACCAGCATCGCGATCCCAGAAACGGTCCAGGGCCGGGAGAAATTGAGCGCGATTATCGAAAGAACGAAAGGTCTTGAGCGCGATTTAGGGCTCCTTGAGCAAGCGCTCCGCTCCGCAGCAAAACTAAAGGAGATGCTTGAAGATGAATAGCAACCGCGCGCTCCTTCTTACCGTACTCGGGCTCCCGTTGTGTGTTCCGCTCGCCGCGGGCGCGGACTCAGACCAGATCGCGGTGTCGGTCGAGGCGGCGTTCGAGCCGGTGAGCGCGGTGGGGCTCATTATCAACGAATCAACCACCCTTCAAAAAACGAACGCCACCTTTAAACGGGGGAAAGGGAACGAGGTGATCGTTTCGTTCCCGTTCCGCAGCTCAGAGACGGAGAACGGCGCGATGGCGACCGCGATGGTGGTCGCGGAGGACGGAATGATGGCGTTCGGTGAGATGAAACCGATCGCCTCGCCGGAGCAGCGCAGCCTGGCAACCGAGATACCGGACTGCCCACCGGAGAAGATTAAAACGGTGGGGATGGAGAGCCAACTCGGGCTCCTCCAGAAACTCCTCGATGTGCGCGCCGCCCGTCGGGCCAACGTGCAGATGCAGTTAAAAGAGCTTTTAAACCCAGAGTTCA
>JBJOHD010000123.1:0-9839 GCA_046047875.1 Pseudomonadota bacterium
GCTCCGACCTGTGCCGCCAGGGAGGATGTCGAACAAATGTTTTCCATAAAACCTGTTGGACTCTATCGTATTAAGCTCAGTAGTGCAACTTAGTTGCGTTATGAGTGGTGGCAGCGTGGGCACCGTCCGAGCACGGCATGGGTGCTTCGCTCAACGAGATATCCGGGGGGGGTGGGTAGAGTGACCACCGGAGTCTTAGGCCCAAAGTCCGTCACTCCGCGACACATAATGCAGATAAAAAAGCTGCGGTGAGCGGAGTTGGTCGTAAGGTAATAGTGGGCTTCCCCACACACACCACCGATCGTTCCGACGAGCCCGTGAGCTGCAAGCTCGTTTAAAAAACGGTATACGGTCGAGCGGTTCACTCGGGGAGCGATCCGCATCGTAGCTCTCAGTATCTGTAGAGCCGTCAGCGGGGTCGGGGTGGTTTGTAAGAGTTCGAAGATGTAGCGCCTTTGGCGGCTACCTCGCCCAAAAAGGATAGCACCACCGGCGATCTGTTTCACACCGGTGCAGCGCATCTGTCTCTCACGTTCCACCACGTCGTCCCTCCCCTACGCCCCGACGTGGGGCGTGTCCTCACCATCAAGCGCTACGGTCCAAACGGGAAACGGGTCCTCGAAATCTCGCCACGCCGCAGCGCCTGCGGCGAGTTCGAGGTCGGTCAGGAGACACCGATCGAGCATCGCGGTGAGCGCAGGTCGATCCATCTCTACCCCGATAAGGACGATCTCTTGCTTTCCCGGAACGGCGTTTTTAGCTGAAGTGAGGACCTCTTGCTCCGTACCGATTTGAGCCCAGAATCCCGCCGGCTCGGTGCGGCACGCCGCGCCAGCCTGTGACCATAATCCGGCGATCTCGGGGCGTGAGGCGAGCCAAAAGAAGCCCTTTGAGCGTACGACCCCAGGCCACTCAGACTTGATACACTCTGAGAATCGGGCAGGATGAAAGGGGCGATCGCGGCGATACACGAAGCTCGAAATGCCGTACTCCTCCGTCTCGGGGGTGTGTTCTCCAGCGAGCTCTTTGGCCCACCCGGCGCTCTGGGCGGCAACCTCAAACGAGAAACGTCGCGTGTTGAGTACCGTACCGAGATCAAGTTTGCCGAAGCGGGTGTGGACGATCCGCGCTCCGGGATTGAGCTTACGGATGATTCCCTCGATAAGTCGTAGCTTCTGCGGATCAACGAGATCGAGCTTGTTCAGCACAACCACGTCCGCGAATTCGATCTGGTCGACCAAGAGGTCAACGATGGTGCGGTCATCGCTTTCATCGGCGGAGAGTCCCCGATCGAGTAGGTTTTCGGCTGATTCAAGATGGCTCAGAAAATTTGCGCCATCGACGACCGTCACCATCGTATCGAGTCGGGTAAGGGATGCTAAGGTGTTCCCGTCCTCGTCCTCGTAAGCGAAGCTTGCTGCTACCGGCATCGGTTCCCCGATCCCGGTCGATTCGATGAGGAGGTAATCGTACCGTTTGGCCTCGGCGAGCTCCCGCACCTGTTCGATGAGGTCTTCACGGAGGGTACAACAGATACACCCGTTCGACATCTCAACGAGCTTCTCTTCGGTGCGATCGAGCCGCGCCTCGCCGTTTTTAACGAGCTCCGCATCGATATTCACTTCACTCATATCGTTGACGATGACGGCGACTTTGAGCCCTTCTCGATTAGAGAGAACGTGGTTCAAGAGAGTCGTTTTCCCGGCGCCGAGGAAGCCCGAGAGAACGGTGACGGGAAGTCGATTGAGAGTTTGTTTTTCCATAATGGCATTGGTTGTACCAAAAACGCAACTCGGTTGCAACAGTAACGCAACCTGGTTGCGGAAAGGTGGGGCGCTTGAGCTGTCTCGCTCCGGGGATTTTTCTCGCTCTGCGGGTCGCCAGAGCAAAGGTTCGGGGCGCCTGGGCGCGGAGTAGTGTCTCGGGAGAACCTCAAGCCTGAAGGCACCTGGAAATCCCGAGTCCCCTTTCGAGGCTTAAGTCCTCGCCGGCTCAAGAAGCCACCCTGACTGCGGTGCCAGCCTACCGTAAAAGGGGGCGATTCTCTGATCGGAAAGGGCGACGACTAGAAGAGGCCCATTAACCCGATTCTCAAGGCTTAGCGCGCGGTTGCTGACGGGTCTTCGCCCCAAGAGTGTCGGGGAGAAATCTAATACTCCGATCCCCGAAACTCCACTTAGGTAAAGGCAACTATTCACCATGATTTTCTTAAATTCACTCAGGCTATCGAAATGTCCCAGCAAATCGAAGCATCGGTGGCCGCCGGGTGGTCAAAGGGCGAATCGCTCGTCGGCAAGTCGCCTAATCGACCCCGTAGGGGTATGGGGGGTGATTGTGTCCTCCGAGGTGCTGAATAGTTACAGGGCAAGAACTTCTCCGGTCGGAATACGAGCTGCATGTTGCACCGGCGTGCAACAAACGCTAATCTACCTGCTTCGACTAATGGGTTGAAGTTTGGCTCGCCTTTTACGTACGCATTACACCACGCAACAAGTATCTTCTCCGTGTTGCTCCGCTTCCCTAATGTCCTCTCCTCCAAGAACAGTGCTGTGTGTAGTTTTTGGGGTATTCGCCATTATCGCAGTCTTTACGCCGGGTCAGCGGGTGTCTCGGGGCGGGAGGTAGGCAGGGTGTTTCTGTTCATCTTACGGCGGAGGTCATAGTCCATATGCGTGTGGATGATCGTCCTCAGGTATTGGCCCCTTTCCCCCCGATGGGCCGCTCGACGGGGTGGCGGTGGCTCGTGTCTATTCGGTGGTCGGCGGCCTTGGGCCAGTCTGCGGTTTTTCTCTTCGTGGTTTTCGGGCTGGGCTTGGAGTTGTCTCCCGTGTGCTTCGCGGTTGTTACTGCTCTTCTCGTACTTTCAAACATCGCGCTTTACGTTCACGGTAAAGAACGTAAAGAAGTTTCCTTTTCGACTCTCGGGTTAATCATCGTCGGCGATGTGCTCCTTTTGACCACCCTTTTGTGGGCATATGGAGGATACATGAACCCATTTAGCACGATGTATCTCCTCCAGGTGATCCTGGCCGCGATGCTACTCGACTCGCGGTGGACGTGGTTCATTACAGCACTTGCGACCGTATGCTACGTAGCGCTCTTTTGGTGGTATATTCCACTTGCAGCGATCTCTGGGGGGCATCACCACCACGGGGAGGGACAGCAATTCGACCTTCACCTCCAAGGAATGCTTGGAAGCTTCCTCCTCCTGGTCGTCATCATCAGCGCATTTATGCAGCGGATGCGAGCCGAGCTCGAACGACGCGAAGTGGAGCTAGAGCGGCGGCGGGCGAATGAGCAAAAACTAGGTGTAATCACTACGATTGCGGCCTCGGTAGCGCACGAACTAGGAACTCCGTTGGGCTCGATGGCGCTGACGCTCGATGATTTAAAAGAAGAGGTGCTTCAGACAGCAGCAAAGCCGGATGCCGCACGGCAAAGCATCGCGGTGTTCGAGTCAGAGCTCGCTCGATGTGCCGATGCTCTCGCGCGTCTTAACCAATCCTCCGGGGCTTTGTATCTCGATGTATATGGCGAAGAGTCGGTTGGTAACCTGGTGAACACCGCTCTCGAGCGAATTGAGGTTTCGGCCCGCGCATGTATCACGGTGGAGGGCGAAACAGCGATGAGAGTTCGCGTTCCGGTGGATGGATTTGCACATGTTGTGCACGCGCTGATAAAAAACGCGATTGAAGCGACTGATGGGATTGGAACAGTCGAATTGTCCTACAAGGCGGAGGGGGAAACACTGGTCGTTGAAGTACAAGACTCCGGTCGGGGTGTTCCCATTGAGATCCGCAGCCGAATCGGCGAGCCGTTCTTTACGACTAAATCGGCGGGGCGGGGGATGGGGCTCGGTCTTTTTATCACGAAGCTCTTTGTTGAGCGGCTCGGTGGCACTCTGTCGATCGTGAGCGGCGATGCAGGTGCAGGAACTTTGGTGCGTTTCGATCTCCCCGAGGTGGTAATGATGAAGGGGGAGAGCCGGTGAGGTATCTTTTGGTTGATGATGATGCTGTTTTTAGAGCTCGGCTTACCCAAGCGCTGGAGAAGCGGGGGCACGCCGTTGTCGGTGTCGGCACGGTCGCCGAGGCAGTGAACCGCATCGAGACCGATCCTCCGGAACGAATGGTTGTGGATCTACGGATGTCGGGGGAGACCGGACTCGATCTCTTAGGGCTTCTTCAGGAGCGGCGGATAGCTATTCCGACGGTAGTTCTCACCGGATTCGGCAGCATCGCGACGACGCAGGAAGCTATGCGGCGGGGCGCCGTTGGATACCTCACAAAGCCATGCTCTCTTGAGCGGGTCCTCGCCGCATTTGAGCCGAGTGGGGGTGTCGAGCCGGAGAGGATCCCGCTGCCTTCGCTTGAGCAAGTTGAATGGGAACACGTACAAAGAGTGCTCTCTGACTGCGGGGGGAACGTGACCCGTGCGGCGAAGATCCTCGGAATCCATAGGCGCTCCTTGCAGCGTCGTTTGGCGAAGCCCCCGCCCCTGCAGTAGCCCAAAAATGCCCTGACTTAAGGTGTTTGGCGGTAACGAACGAGCTGCCTGTGGGGGGTGCGGCACAAACGCCACATTTAAAGTTCAGCGCCGGTTCGATATAAAGCCGGGGCTCGAAGGAGTGTAACGTTTGTTGCACCGAGCAGTTTTTAAGGGGCTTTTTGCCCGGAAAGCGAGGGATCTATGTGCCCGCTCTGTTGGGCTGCATTGGTCGCGCAGGTTCTTTTTTGGATCACGGTGGGGCTCATCCTCGTTGTGATCACCGATCTGAAGCTCGGCCTGCCCCTTTCTCTCCTCTCGCTCGTTGTTACGGGGGGGAATCTGTGGGGTGACTGGGGAGTTCCGGTGTGGGTGTTCTACGGTCTCGGGGCGCTGCTCCTTGGTCGTGGGGCGTTCGTCTTGTGGAAACACAGTGACAACTGGGTCCGTCAGGCTGGGGTTTGTGTCGGTGGATGGGCGATCCGTGTGGTTCGACCCATTGTGTACGGTTCAGGCAAGTGAGGTCGTGCCTTCAAACGATCTCGAAAAATCGTTCCTTCCGGGGAACGAAGGTTTTTAAGGAGGTTTTCGATGTGTATCTTCCATGATGCCTTGTGTACTCAGGGTGTCACGATGGAGGAGGGGCTCGTGATCACGGCGTTAGCTGGTCACGAATTCCGGCCCGCGTTTCTCGATTGGTTCGCTGAGAACCCTGGAAGCGGCGCGACGGCTCCCCTCATCCTCCTCGATCGGGTCGCCAAAGTTCGTGAGGAGCTCCTGAAAGAGCTGCTCGCTCTTCCGGCGGACCAGGGTAACGGTGCCAAGGCGCTCACGCTCATCCGTGCGCGTCTCGGTTCGGCGAACGAAGCTGGGTCTTCGAGCAGCTTGACCAAGCGGTCTTGTTGCGGCGGTTGATCGAGCGAGCCTGCGGGGGGATACAATCAGGCTTTTCTCTTTCTAAGGTTTCTTCACCCCCCGGAAGGACCTCCATTTTCTGGAAGGTCGCGTGGCTACGACGATACCTGAGGCGAGTGAATGTTGCGGTACCTGTGGGTGCCGAAAAGTTGCCGCCGTCTACCCCCGAGTCGGTGAGGTGGGGGCGAAATTCCTCGCGGTTCACCCCCCGATTCTCGATCTCGTAGCGGCCAAGGGGGGGGCTTGTTAATATCGTCTTCCCCGAGGTCGTACTTCGAAATCGCCTCGAGTTCGTTGCGGAACTCACCAAACGGGGTATCGCCGGTCAGGTGCTCTATACGACGAAGCCGAATCGCTCGACCGCTATCATCGCGGGGTTAGCGGCTGAGGGGGTGCCGGTCGATGTTTCCTCCGTGGGCGCGCTGCGAAACGCCCTTGCTCAGGGGATCCCCGGAGCGAGAATCCAAGCTTCTGGGCCGAAGAGCGAGGGGTACATCTACCTTGCCCTGGTGCACGGCGCGACGGTCAGCATCGATAGCATCGCGGAGCTCGATTCAATCGAGGGGTTACTGCGCTCGAATAGCGCCCTCCCGCGAGCGAAACTCCTCCTCCGTCTCTCCGGATTTACCTCTGATCGGGTTCGATTTGCCTCGTCCGATAGTCCGTTTGGAGTCCGTGTGGAGGTCGTCGACGGGGTTTTGGGGCGGCTTCAAGCGCTTGCTGATCGCGCGGATTTTATCGGTACCCATTTTCATCTTCTCGGGGGTGAACGCGAGGAACGTCTAGTCGCTTTTGAGAATTCCCTAGAAACGATCCGGCGAGCGCACCGCTGTGGGCTCAAGCCGCAGGTGGTGAATATCGGGGGTGGCTTTAAGATCCGGTACGCCCGGAGTCATGAGGAGTGGGCTAATTTCCAGAGCTATCTGCGGGCGGCGCTCCTCGGCAAGGTCGAGCCGATCACGTGGGATGGCACCGGACTCGGTCTGCGGGTTGAGCAGGGGCGGGTCGTTGGGAGTCTCGCCATTAGCGATCACTATCCGGCCGAGGCCGGCGCCGGGGAGTTCGGTGCGTTTCTTGATACCCCTTCCCCGTACTTCGATCACTGCACGGTGGGCGAGCTGGTGCGTGACATGATGCTCGAGTTACGGGTTGAACCGGGGCGAGCGCTTCTCGATCAAGCAGGGCTGACGATTGCCGAGGTGTCCGCAGTTAAGGAGTCGGCGGGGGGCGCACCGATGCTGATGGTATCAATGAACCATACCAATCTCCTCAGTCGGGAGCAAAAGCTTATCACGCAACCGATCTTCATCCCCCGCGGTTCCCCCGCGCAGTCGACGTCGTCGTATTTCATCTTCGGCAATCTGTGTATCGCGAGCGATCTTATCCAGTACCAAAAGGTATACCCTGATTTTACCCCGGGACCGGGGGATCTCGTAGTGTTTGTGAATACAGCGGCCTACCACATGGATTTTGCGGAGTCGGAGATACTTCACCAGCCGACGGCGAAGAAGGTAGCGGTGTTTCAGCGTGGCGACGGCTTTCATACGTTCGATGACGAGGTTGTAAGCGCCGTTTCGTTCGGTCGTCGGAGGGCTCAGCGATGATTGTCGATGATATCACCGAGACCATCGGCGATACCCCCCTTCTGCGCATCGCGCCCGAGGTGACGGGGTTACGGAATATCGATCTTTTTGCGAAGCTCGAGTTTCTCAATCCTTTCGGAAGTGTGAAGGATCGGATTGCGTGGGCGATGGTGCGGGATTCGCTGGCGGCAATCAAGGCCCGGGGAGGGAAGATTATCGAGAACTCGAGCGGCAATACGGCGAAGGCGCTCGCGGTGCTCGCGCGGCGGGCAGGGGTCCCGTTCAAGCTCGTGAGTGCGATGGTGAAGGTTCGAGAGACCAAGGATATCTTGAAACTTCTGGGGGTGGAGCTTGAGGAAGTTGCGGGATCGCTCAGCTGCTACGATCCGAGCGATCCAAACGATCCCCAATACCTTATCGAGCGGGAGGTGGCTCGCTCTGACGGTCGTCTCGTCTTTACGAGTCAGTTTACGAACGAGGTAAATCCTCGCACCCACCGTGAAACTACGGCCGAAGAGATAGTGCGTGATCTCGGCCGAGTTGATTTTTTCTGTTCGGGGCTCGGCACGGCGGGTTCCACCTTGGGGGTTGCGGAGCGGCTCCGAGAGACGAATCCACAGATGAAGCTGGTCGGTATCACTGCCGGAAAAACCGATTATATCCCTGGAATTCGCACCGTTGATCAGCTTTTGGGGGCGGGGATCTTCGATCCGGCGAAGTACGACGAGATAATCGCGGTGGAGTCAGGGCAGGCGATCGACGGCATGCTGAAGCTTCTGCGTGAATGCGGAGTGATGGGGGGGCCTTCATCGGGAGCGCACATCAGTGGGGCACTCCGGTATCTCCAGTCTGTGGACCAACGGATTGATCGCCGGATGACTGCAGTGACGATCGTGTGCGATCGCATCGAATGGTATCTCTCGTATATTCGGGAGCGACGGCCCGAACTGTTTGGCGAGCGTCCGCGCCCTTTGTCGATATTTGGGTTGACGGAGGGCTATCTGCGCAGTGCGCCGACCGTATCTTTTCTGGAAGCTGAGGGGTGGGCCCGCGAGCACGGCGCTCTGGTGATCGATATTCGCACGCCGATCGCTTTTGAAGGTGGATCTTTCGTCGGAGCAGTGAATATCCCGAGTGAGACCCTCGAGCGGCTTCTTGATACCCGTATACCCTTTACCGGACCGGAAAAGGCGGTCTTGTTCGTGTGCTCGGTTGGCGAGCAATCGCGTCGCTTCGCCGCCCAACTGACTCGTCTCGGCGGGCGGGGATATTCGCTCGAAGGGGGCTTGGCGGCGTGGCGCTCCGGTCGGGAGTGTGGAGTTGCCGCGAACGGATGAGTTTTATCTTTGGTGGAGGAATATCGTACCGAAGGACGATGTAAAGAAACTAAAAGAGCTCGGGGTTAAAGAAATCTTCCTCCCCGGCTCACCGACCACCGAGATCGTGGAGTGGATCCGGAAGAACGTTCCGGTGAGGGAGTAGGGGAGCGTCGAGCGTACTAAGCCGATCAAACAGGTCGGTGGTTAGGGCTCTGCCGTCCGGCCAGTGGATTCCGTTAGCTCCCGTTCGCAACGAGCTTGGACTTCGCATGGCAAAGCAGTAGCGGGACAGTGCAGTATGCAATTGGTGTGGTTCTGTCCGACCTGCACCCAATTCCGGCTCCGTTGGCACACGGAACCGAGAGCTGGCACCTACAACTACTCCCCGACCCCCTACATACTCCACTTGCCATCCTGACAGTACCTATCTTATCGGAGTCTATCACCGGGTCGCCCACTTGAACCTGGGGGTTCTGATTAACTTCAGGTGCCTTCGCAAACGCAGCGTTCGCCGTCAGAACGAGAAGGATCGCTAGGAGTACCGACGTGATAGGTTTCATAGCTTTTTCCTCAACGATGTCGTTTAAGAACCGGTTTCGTGATTCCGCGGAGAAAGGTACAGAGTCTTTCCCTACGAAGCGAGGAGACCTCGCCCCTCTGTCGGTGAAATGGATACGCTTCCCCCGTGCTCACCGGAATGTGTCGACCGGTTTTTTTTTCTTGAGTGTCGAAGTTATCAATCCGCTTTGGTTTCCCTTTCAATTGTATGTCTTGAGTGGAGCGGTGGCTTAGAACCCACCCCGTATGCCTCTCTTTCCGGGGATCTACCTCGATTCGGAGTGAGGGGGCAGGCGCCCACCGGTGTGTTTGCGATTGATTAGTCAGCTCCGGTGCAGGGGGCAGGGAGGTAGCTCTCGGCGGAGTCTCCTCCGATGCTTGGGCGACCGCCGCGGGTAGAGCGGCATAGCGGAGATCGAGATGCCGATTAATTCGAAAGTGGGTCGCAATTCGCGCGATAGAAAAGTTTCATCGCAAAGGTACGTGTCGGATCGGGATGCTGCTCTAGCCCCTCAATTTCTGCCTCATCTAGTCGAAATTTGATGACATATTTCAATACCTCGCAAGCCTCTTCATGTGCTTGCGTCTCATCGAACCCGTCTTGGATTAGAAGCTCGACGTTCGCTTTAAATGCCTCGCTTACTATATCCCAGTCTTTGACTCCGCTTGAACCTGAGCTGGCTGCCTGGGCGGAGGCGTTTTCGAGCGGCAAAACAGAGGAGATTATCGCCAACAGAGAAAGAAAAATGATCTTAATCGACTGCATCGAGGCACCAAGTTAATAAAACCTTCACCGGTGGTATTGAGATATTGAGAGTGGAAGAGAAGTAATCTCGTTGCCTCGTTGCCTCGTTGCCTCAAATTAAGCTGTGTCTGCCGATCGTTCGATGGGGAGCTCCCGATAAGTCCTTGGCCGTAACGACGTATGCTAAATCGCGGCGAACGGCCCAGAGGTAGGACGGGTTAATGCTTGGGAGTC
>JBJOHD010000124.1:0-4113 GCA_046047875.1 Pseudomonadota bacterium
GCTGGTCATAGGTGTGATCACGCAAAGCCCGCGCCCGTGCCCGATCAGCGATAGCTTGCCGCTCCGCTGGTCGATCGGTGTAGTAGGCGATCTTTTCCTTGAGCTCTCGAGGGTTCCGGAACGTCACGACCTCCCGCTCAGCCTCAAAGCACTCGGCCAGGAGACTCCGCTCATCTACGAGCTGGAATCCTCCTGCAGCCGCAAGCTCGAAAGTGCGTGGGTTAACAAAATCTCCGGTTGGATCAACCCCATCACGCTCGCTTGAAGAATGGAGATTGATATTGATACCGGTCGCGTTAAAAATCTTGTTGTATTCTACAGGGGTCAATCGACGACCGTTATCCTGAACCAATCGGTCAAACGGTTTACACTCCGGCCACTCGGTTCCCCAAATCTTGAACGGCATATCGGCGAATGAGGCGAAGACCTGTTGACGGTTGTGATAACCTGCCCCGACAAACGATATCGGCGAGCCCCATTTTTCCCTTTCACTGCTCGTAAGAGCGACCGGCCGATGGATCCCCGGATCACACGCCATGGGCAGATAATGCACCTCCCCCGCCCCAGCCTGCTTAATCAGCTCCATACAGCGTCCACGCTGAATGGTGAAAACAAAATCATAGTACCGGGCGAGCTCCTTCCAGTACCCAAAGCGCAGGTAATCTTCCATGAACCAGAGCACGGTTGTGACGCCACGGTTTCGAAGCTCCGTAAGCACCCGGCCCGACACCGGCGCTTGGGCCATACAAATCAGAACATCGATGTTCTTTTCATTCACTGCTTCAAGCAAAACCTGCGATACCGTTTCAAGGTAGATGTTTTGCACCCCCTGAATTCGAGTCTTATCGAAAAAGAACTTCTCTATCGCGTGAAAGCTCGGCGTGAAGCCACTCACATCCCACTCCCGAACCCGCTGTTTGAGGGACTGAAGCGATCGGAGTGTATATCCCATTATCGGCAGGGACCCGCCTTGAAGAGGCCCGAGAACAGCTACCGTCGGATGAAGCGAGGTTAACCCGCGCACACCATAGAAAGCCGCCTTCACTTTTTGAAAGAACTCAGGATAAAGCGATTGGGTTTGGGGTCGTAAACAAAGCTCCGCTTCCTCTCCGAAAACTCCAGCACTGCACTCTAACCCCACAGAGATACCCTTCAGGCGCTGAAAGCACCCCCGCAGATCTCTTACCTCAAGTGCACGCGCAATGACTGCAGGATTTGGCTCGATGACTGAGATCGCTTTATCGGTCATTCGACCGAGGGCCTCAATGTGATAGCCCGTGCCGAAGCCGAAAATGACGAGCTCCTGAGCCTCTTTGACCCTCCCCTCTTGCAACAGACGCTTCGCCCACGCTTCAGCGCTCGCCATCGGCTTCTCAGCATGATCGAGACACTGATCTTTTTCGAAGATAACGGCGCCGTCTGCCGAGACCTCTGTCCGCAGGAAGCTTGCTGAAACCTTGTCGAGCTCCTCTTGGACATATGGAAACCGCGCGTGCAGAACCCTTCGGTTCTCTCCAGCAAAGGACTGCTCTGTCGTCGTGGGACTCTTCGAGTCGATAAGCGCGATGATTCGCTCAAGCAGATCCCGCACATCGATCGACGCATTGCGCTGGAATGACTCGGCATACTCGAGCGCTGCCCGAGCTCGCTCAATCTCGCCCTGCTCAGCGAGCTCTTTGGCGTAGTTGAGGCTCATCCAAACCTCAAGATCGGCACTTGAGATCACAGAGGATGCTTCTTCCTCGGACTCCTTCGTCGGGCTCATCAACGCGGCAATCGCTTCGACTTCAGCCGGCATACCATACGAGCGTTTCAACGATACAACACAAGCGGTGATCCCCAGGTCTTCAAAAGAAACCTTGAAGGGGAGAACGAGATCACGCCGCCATTCAAGCTCAAGACCGGCAGCACGCGCAGCATCAGCGAACTTCTCTTGATTATAACACCGCAACTGAAGAGTATCGTTTTGCTCTACTGCGCTTTCGTTCCCAAGATATATCTGCAATCGAGCGACACCCGTAGGCTTAAGAACCCGATGGAATTCCCGAAGATATGCTGCCATTACCTCGGTGGGCATACTCGTAATCGCAGCGAAGCTCATCACGACATCGATACTGCTATCTTCAAGCGGACGAAGATCGGTTCCATTGCCCACAAAAAGGGTCGCTTTATCGCCAACAAGCGCACGAGCCTTGGCGATCGCCTCATCCGATACATCGATGCCGATTACCCGCTTGAATCTGCTCAATGCAGGCTTTACTAATCGACCGACACCACATCCAATATCAAGGAGGGTGAGCTCACTGGTTGGCGGTAAATCAGCGAGCATAATCGAGAGATCTCGCTCCCCCGATTGCCACATCGTCGCATCATCGCGATGCCCGTCGCTCATCCAGAATCGGTAGTCATGCTTGATTCGCCGATTCCAATCCTCCCTCATCTGGAGGGCTATCTTTGACAGATCTTTCATTATCGTGCGCCTTACGAGAGCCGTCTCGACCTTGAGAAGCAATGCCCTTGAACAGACACTACTCCCCGTTCCGGTTTTGATGCGGGCACCAGCAAGCTGTTTGCGCAAAAAAGCCGAGCGGCACCGTGTCAAAGATTCGACACGGTGCCGCTCGGCTTTCAGTCCACTCAGAACTCGCCGAAAGCGGCGAGAAATCAGTGCCTTAGAGAGATATCTGCACTCGGCGTATCGCCTCGGTAACCTCGGCTGCCTGCTCAGTCGGAGAGACAGCTTTCTTTTCGCCCTCGATAATCTCCTTATAGGCGGAGTAAATGGTATCGAGAAGCTCAATTACCTTCGCGACCCGTTTCCCGTCGCGATGCAGATTCGCCTCGGTGAGATAGAAGAGCATGAAATCGTAGAGACGGTCGAGGTCCCGGGCAATCGACCCTCCCTTCTCGAAATCGAGGGTGTTCATCAGCTCCGCGATGATCGCCTGACCCTTGCTTAAGAATCGGCAAAACTTGGCGATATCGTTCTCCTCGAGGCCGGCCTTTGCCTGTCTCAGGAATTTGATAGCACCCTCATACATCATGAGGAGGAGACGACCTCGATCCGTGGTCGTGACCTGCACCGTTTGGTAGGCATTGTGGGCATTCTTGCCGTACATGGGGCTCCTTCGTCCTAACCTAATCTCCTACTGCAACAACTCGCGCTTCTTTGAGGACCGCAACGTCCTCACAATTTTAATCGGTACCCCTACTGTAGGCCTTAACATCAAAAAAAACGCTCGTATAATTAATAGTTTATCACCTATTTTTGGGGGGACGCTCGAATCAAGCCGGCCGAGCCATGGTTAAGGTGCCCCTTGCTCCTACTCCTTGGTCTCGCCAACAACTCGGTCGAACGAGGACGCAAAAATTCAGCCTACCCGCCATTCGAGGGAACTGGGCAGATATCCAAAAACACCTACATCCCCTCGCAGGTGGAAGCTCGCCGAGTGGCGGAAAATCTTTGGCTAAGACTTGATTAGAAAGGGGATGTTCTTCATAAAGGTCTAGATCCCCTGATTCGCGATAACGAATCGAAGCGGTGGCTTCCAGAGCTCACAGCAGACGTTGGCGCAGGTGTATTCTCAGGGAGGTATCATAGAGGAAGGGCTTTTCGGTGTCCCCAGACGAGCGATTATCAACTGAGCGACGGCCACTTGGCTGCACCGGGACCCCTGGCGCGATAGACGTAGGGATTAGACTTGAGGAACATAGTTTCCCCCTTCCAATCGTGCCGAACAGGGCCACGCTATCCTTCGGATTATCGGTAGCATCGTGCGAGAACCACCGAACACTCGGGGGTCCGATTTTTCTAGCCCACAATTTCCACGACAATTCGGTATTCCGACGCCACGATGGGAATAGAGGGTTTGGCGATAGCCCGATGCCGCTCTATATCGACCCCTCGCCGGCTGATTCATGGGCTATCTCTCAACTGGGGCTCAATACCGCCCAGCGGGGGGAGGTTGCTCTTGTGCCGCGGCCGATACCAGGGGCCCTTGAATACGCCATCGAGGAACGACTCAATCTTCCCGATCAGGTCATACCCCTCGACATTGCCCCCACAACCCGGGGAGCGGCGATAACCGACTTCGATATCCTCACCCTTGCCAG
>JBJOHD010000125.1:0-27134 GCA_046047875.1 Pseudomonadota bacterium
GTTTCGCTCGCCTGAAACCGTTCAGCGATCGCCTTCATGTCGAGGTCGTCCCCGATGACGATATTTTGGAATCCCATCCCGTCGCGCAGAAGACTACCCAAGATCTTTTTTGAAAGGGTTGCAGGGAAACGGGGATCTATCTTCGGGAACAGAATATGTGCGGTCATCACAAAGGGAATGTCGATGTCGATGAGGGCGCGGAAGGGACGGAGCTCGCGATTCCTCAGTTCCTCGGCGCTGAGATCGAGGGTCGGAAGCTCGAGGTGTGAATCTACCGTCGTATCGCCGTGCCCCGGGAAATGCTTGGCGCACCCTAATACCCCGTGAGACATCAACCCCTGAGCGAAGCTGACCGCATAACGCCCTACCATTTCCGGGTCACTTCCGAACGAGCGGTCGCCTATCACCGGATTGGTGGGATTCGAGTGGATATCGGCGAGGGGCGCCCAGTCGACGTTCACTCCGATCGAGGCGAGTTCTATCCCGATCGCACTACCGACCTCCGCTGCGCGGGCACCGTACTTGAGGGGTGGGGGAAACGCCGTTATCGGCGCCGGGGTCCGGCACACCCGCCCCCCCTCGTGGTCGATCGTGACAAAAATATCCTCACGCTCAGCGTAGTTTCGGACATCCTCGAGAAGCTTTCGGAGTTTCGGGAGCCAGGCCTCGTAGCTGCTGCCGTGGTCGAAGTTTCGCTTGAGGAGTAGGACGCCGGCAGGCTTCACCTTTGCGAGCATCCTTTTATCGGAATCGTCCAGGGTGGTCCCCGAGAGTCCGATCACGATATGGTTGCCAAAGTATTCGGGTTTGTCGCCAACCTGAAACTCGAGATTCATAGACCGACCCCTGCCAAACGGATAGTGCCTTCCACCATACCGTGGCTCTCGATCGTCCGTCTATCTGCTTAAAAAGCCTGTTTTTTCGAGTCTTCCGTAGGAACAGCGCCGCACCTCCTCACCGTTCCCTAACAAACTTCTGACCGTCTTCTTGCCTGCGTTCGTTAGAGTTTCGGGGGATCGTCTTGTTAGAATCAGGTGATCGATTCCTCGGATATTCCCGTATGACAGGTCTTGCCGCTATCGATATCGGCTCAAATGCGATCCGCTTCGGAGTGGGGTGCTTCGACGATAAACGTGGCCCCACCTTTGTGGAGGAGCTGCGCGAACCGATCCGCCTCGGTGATGAGGTATTCAAGCGTGGCGTTATCTCAGAGGAGGCGCTTCGACGGGTCGAGGCCGCTTTCACTCGGTTCAAAGGGATTCTCGAAAGGCATGCGGTTGTGCACTACCGAGCGGTGGCGACGAGCGCGGTGCGGGAGGCGCGAAACCGCACCGAGTTTATCGAACGTATCCGGCGTGTCTCCGGTATCGATGTCGATGTGATCTCGGGAGCTGAGGAGGCCCGTCTTGTCTACCTGGCGGTTCGTCAGGTGTGTCAGTTAAAGGGGAAGCTCGCGCTGCTCGTCGACATCGGTGGAGGGAGCGTCGAGATTTCGATAGTGAAGAACTCGGAGGTGATCTTCTCCGAGAGCATCAAGATGGGGGCGGTGCGGCTCCTCGAGCTTCTCCGCGGGCGGCCCCAGGGGGATAAGATCTGCGCTCGGCTCGTGCGGGGATACGTCGATGGATTGCGTCGTCGCTTAAAACGGGAGCTCCGTGGTCGTCGGATAGAGCTGTGTATCGGTACCGGTGGAAACATAGAATCGCTCGGAGATCTGCGGGTTGCGCTGCTTGAGCGGCGGAGCAGCACGGAGGTCGATTCGAAGGATCTCGACAAGCTCGTGCAGAAGATCGCACGACTTTCGTATGCGGAGCGGATCGCTGAGCTTGGTCTTCGCCCCGATCGGGCCGATGTGGTCCTCCCAGCCGCGATTATGGTGCGGGAGATCCTCCGCAACATCGGCACCCGTAAGATGGTTGTGCCCCGAGTTGGCCTCAAGGACGGAGTTCTGAGCGATCTTATCTCCCGCAGCGCTCCGCGCTCTCCCCGCGCGCAGCAGCGTCACGCCCGGGTGTACGCTCTCGAGGTCGGGCGTCGGCTCGGTTTCGATGAGGCCCACGCCGAAGCGGTAACGAAATGGGCGTTAAAGCTTTTTGAGGATCTGAAGGGGCTGCACCGCTGCTCCTCCGATTACCTGCTCGCGTTTGAGATCGGGTGTCTCCTCCACGATATCGGGCATATCGTCAATGTGAACGGACACCACAAGCACTCGTGGTATCTCATTCAGGCGTGTCCGCTCGTGGGTCTCTCCGAAGGGGAGCGGCGTATCGCGGCGTGCATCGCGCGCTACCACCGGAAATCCTTTCCAAAGAAAGAGCACCCGGAGTTCGCGGCACTCGATGGGGCGGAGCAGGCAGCGGTTACGAAACTCGCGGCGATTCTGCGTCTCGCTGATGGCTGCGACGCCGGTCATATGCGGTCGGTGCGGGGAGTTCGGACACGCCTCCAAAAAGGCAAGGTAGAGATCTCCCTTCGCGGTGAGGGCGATCTTCTTCTTGAGCGGTGGACGGTCGGTCGGAAAGCTGACCTCTTCAAGGAAACGTTTAAGTGTGACGTGGTAGTGAAATAGGTATGAAGCAATACACACGCGGTATGCTCGCTGGTAAGCTGATTGCGGTTGAGGGCCTCGATGGATCGGGAAAATCGACCCAGATATCGCTGCTGAAGCGGTGGCTCGAACTCGAGTCGTATAAAGTATACTTCACCGAATGGAACTCCTCGTCGCTCGTCCGAAAAGCGACCCGCAAAGGGAAACGCCGCAAGATCCTCACGCCGACGACGTTTTCCTTGATCCATTGCACCGATTTCGCCGATCGATACGAGCGGCAGATTATGCCCCTGCTGCGAGCAGGGTATATCGTGCTCGCTGATCGGTATATCTATACCGCCTTTGCCCGCGATGCGGTGCGGGGATGCGATCCGGAATGGCTCCGTGAGCTCTATAGCTTCGCGCGGCCCCCGGACATCACTTTTTATTTCGATGTTCCCCTTGAGACCGCACTCGACCGGATTCTGCGTGGTCGGCCCGAGCTCAAGTATCACGAGGCGGGGATGGATCTTGGACTCTCGGAGGACCCGTACGAGAGCTTCAAAATATTTCAAGGCCTCATTCAAAAGCGATACGAGGGGCTCACCGAGGAGTTTCGCTTCAAGGTGGTCGATGCCACCGAACCCCCCGAGCAGCAGCAGGAGTATATGCGGCGCATCGTATCGGCCACGATCGACCTGCCGAGCTTTAAAGTCGCTGCGCCGGTGAGGATCGTGCGGGGAGCGGCATTGAGCCGTAGTGGAGCCGTGGGAGGTGCGCGATGAAAAAGTTTTACGGACATGAGATTCCTAACCTCGAAGCGGGGGAACTGCGGGGACACCTGATCATCGTGGAAGGTGCCGATGGAGCGGGTCGCTCGACCCAGGTGCAGCTTTTGCGCGATTGGCTCGAGCGACTGGGCTATCCAACGATCGAGACCGGACTCAAACGCTCCGGTCTCGTGGGCGCTGAGCTGCAAGAGGCGATGCAGGGAAATGTGCTCTGTCCGATGACCCTCAGCCTCTTTTACGCCACCGATCTCGCTGATCAGATCGAATCGAATATCGTGCCGGCGCTCCGTGCGGGATTTGTTGTTGTGGCGGATCGCTACATATACACCCTTATGGCCCGCGATATCGTGCGGGGCGCTTCGACGCAATGGCTCAAAAAGGTCTTCGGATTTGCGCTCGTGCCCGATGTGGTCGTGTACCTCAAAGTTCGCCCCACGATCCTCGCTGAGCGAAGCTTTCAAAAAGATGGTCAGCTCGATTATTGGGAGTCGGGGATGGACATCCAACGGTCCGGGGATATGTATCAATGTTTTGTGCGGTACCAGAATCGGATCGCCCGGGCCTACGCGCGCTTGAGTAAGGAGTACGATTTCGAGATGGTCGACGGAGGTAAGGATCCTCTCGAGATTCACCGGCATATTCGGGAGCTCGTTCGACCGGTCGTGACGAGCTCGGCGCCGCGGGGGGTCGAGGGGCAACCTGCTGCGTACGTCGCTCGGGATCGGGAATGAGCTTACGAAGCCAGCAAGGTTAAGAGTTTTCTTTGACCGTCGGGGAAGCTTGGCTTTAAGCCATGTTCGCCGGATTTTTATAACCGAGCGAAACCCTTGGTTTTTAGGGGCGGCTGCCGCAGCTGCGTGTTCAAATCGCTCGCGGTATGTTTAACTCAGGGTGATCGTGGCCGGGGTGAGAGCTATCGAGACCATGCTCCGATAAGTTCGAGAAAGCCCCAACACGAGCCCGAAACAAAGCACGTTACTGTTTTTTAACAGAGGTGACTTCTATGACGACCCCGCAAAAGCGGACACGGGTCCGTGTCCCCGACCTTCTCGCCCGGAAATCTCCCGGAGCTGGAACTAAGCAAAAGATATCGGTCATCACCGCCTACGATTGTACGATGGCGCGTCTTCTCGATTCAGCTGGGGTTGATGTGATCCTGGTGGGTGATTCACTTGGTTCGGTAGTCCAAGGGGAGGCCACGACGATTCCAGTGACCCTCGAACAGATGGCGTACCACTGTCGGTGTGTGACAAACGGAGCTGAGCACGCCCTCGTCGTCGGCGATATGCCGTTTATGTCGTATCAGTCGTCTGCTGAGCGGGCGATCGAGTCGGCGGGACGGCTGATGAAGGAAGGGGGGGTCGCGGCGGTCAAACTTGAGGGGGGCATCCATATGGCACCCACCATCGAGCGGCTTACCCAGGTCGATATCCCGGTGATGGGGCATGTCGGGCTTACCCCTCAGTCGTACCACCGGATGGGGGGGTATAAGATTCAAGGCACCGCCGAAGGGAAAGCTGGGAAGGGGAGCGCTGCGGGTTCGCGGAGCCGAGTTATCGAAGACGCGCTTGCTGTTCAAGCGGCGGGGGCGTTCGCGGTGGTGCTCGAATGTATCCCGTATGACCTCGCTCAAGAGATTACCCGGCAGCTTGATATACCGACCATCGGAATCGGGGCAGGTCCGCACTGTGATGGGCAGGTGCTTGTGTCTGCCGATATGTTCGGTTTTCAGGCGAAGGCGCCGAGTTTTGTAAAGCGCTACGCCGAGGTGGGGCTCGCGATCGAAAACGGTGCACGCGCCTACATCGCCGAGGTCCAAGCTGGAACTTACCCCGCGCTTGAGGGGCAGAGTGCGCGACGCGACGACCCGAAACTTAAGCTCGTCTAATTTCGCCAGGATTTTTTATGCGACGTCTCCTTCATTCAAAGATCCATCGCGCCACTATCACCCACGCAGACCTCGACTACGAGGGGAGTATCACGATATCCCCCGAGCTTCTTGAAGCGGCGGATATCCTGCCGTATGAAGCGGTGCATATATGGAACGTGACCTCGGGCACCCGCTTTGAAACGTACGCCATCGAGGGGCTCCCCGGCTCCACCGATATCTGTGTAAACGGAGCAGCGGCGCACCTCGTTACACCGGGGGATATCATCATCATCGCGTGTTTCGGGTTGATGTCCGATGACGAAGCGCGGGATCACACCCCCCGGGTGGTCTTCGTCGATCGGAACAACCGTATGGTGCGAAGAGGTGCCGAGGTCCCGGGACCCCAGCTCCGAGTTTAAGAGCCCGCGGCGTTTGGGAAGGCCCCTCCTGCTCGGGATGGCTTTTTATAACGCCTCCTTGGTACAGTCGGAGCGTAAACGACGAAGAGGCTGGGGGTGATAAGAAAGTCGAACACCGAGTCGGAAGGCTTTAAGGTTATCGCTGCGAATAAGAAAGCGCGGTTCGATTACCATATTATCGAAACGGTAGAGGCGGGCATCGTCTTAACCGGTGCTGAGATAAAGTCTATCCGCGCGGGTGGGATTAGCATCGCGGAGAGCTACGTGGCCCCCGGCGACGACTCGCTCTACCTGTTGAACGCGCACATCAAACCGTATTCTTTTAGCGGTGCCAAGGAGTACGATCCTATCCGGCGGCGTAAACTTCTCCTTAAAAAAAGCGAGATAGATAAACTGAGGGGGCGGGTCGAAAAAGCCGGACTTACCATCGTGCCCCTCCAGGTATACCTCAAAGGGGGCTACGCGAAGGTCGAGATAGCACTGGTGAAGGGTAAAAACGCCCCCGATAAACGCGATACGCAGAAGCGTAAAGACGCTGAGCGAGAGATGGCTCGGGCGATAAAAGGGGCGCGTTAGGATAGAGATTGCCTCCGTAAAGAGGACTACCTCATCTCCGATAAACCCAGAATTTTCAGGAGGTACCCTCCGGTCGGGGGGTAGTTGAACCGCTCCTTACGGGGTGGAGCCTGGGGCCCTCGGCAGCCCCTGTGCCGCTCTGAATATTCCCATCACCAGCGGCGCGAGATCGACGTATCGCGAGTGCGACCTGAGCTGAATCATACAACCGCGGTCAGCCCGATAGAATTATAACCGAAAAATAATTCTATGAGCGTCAAGACCGGTCCCACATCATCCTCAGAGCAGGGGTCGCTCGGAAAATTTCGGGTCGTACCGTTTTTCGTTGTCGTGGTGACATTCCTCGGAGTTCTCAACTTACTCGGGCTCAACTTAATTCGTGAATGGCGCCTCTCGGTGCTTTCGTGGATTAACGAGACCGATGCCTTTACCGAGGTCGTACATCAGGTGGTGAACCTTACAAACGAGGCTGAGAGCGCCATAAATCTGTACATTCTAATGGGCGATCCTCTCAAAGGGGAAATTTTCCTTGAGAACGAACGGAGAGTAGTCGAGGAGTTATTGCCGAGGCTCGAGCAGCTCGTCGTGGATTCCCCCTCTCAGTCGAACCAGCTGGTGACGTTTCGCGAAGAGATACACCGTCGCTTCTATAACCACCACCGATTTCTAGTTTCCCCCGGGTCAACATTGAGCGCTGATGTGTTTAAGGCTCTTGAGCAGGGTGAGTTAAATCGATTCGAGGGGGGGGTGCGCGAGGCGGCGCAGCTCCTCATTCAGGAGAGGGATAGGCTCCGGGATCAACGAGATCGCGAATTCCTATGGTCGTTAAAAAGATTCATCTTTATCATCGTTGCGTGTAGCTCCGTGCTCCTCGTCGGTCTCTTCGTTTCAATTCGTCGGGTGCAGCGTGAGCTTGCGCTAAGGGCACGCGCTGAGGGGGTGGCTCGGGAAAGTGAGCGGTTGGAGCACGCCCGTGCCACCGAACTGCAGACTATTCTTGAGACCGCCCCCGCGGTGATTCTCATCGCCCAAGACCGTGAGTCGCGGGTGTTAAGCGGGAGCCGTAAAGCCTACGATTTCTTAAGACTTCCCCTCGGAGCGAACATCTCGAAGACTGCACTCGTCGCCCCTCCCCAGCACTTCCAGGTGTTTCGCGACGGCCGGGAGCTCTCCCCAGGCGAGCATCCGGTGCAAACGGTCGCTCGCACCGGGAAGGCGATCCGCGATGTCGATATCGAAGTCGTGTTCGATGACGGCGAGATTCGGCATCTTTTCGGGAGCGTCGAGCCGCTGTTTGATGAAGAGGGTGAACCGCGGGGAGCTATCGCGGCGTTCACCGATGTTACCGCGCGAAAAGAAGCAGATCTCCTTCTTAAAGCGAGTGAGGCGAGATGGAAGCTCTCCCTTGAAACAGGCCAACTTGGGTTTTTTGAATACGATTACGAGCACGGAACGACCCGCTGGAGCGAAAGTGAAGCGTTATTGATCGGGTATGAACCGGGCACTATCCTTCCCGCCCCTGAGAACTTCTTTAAAGCGGTTCATAGCGATGACCGCTGCCGACTCGAGGAGGAATGGCGGACCGCCCTTACGGCAGGTAAGCTCGACGCCGAGTTCCGAATCGTTCGGCCAGATGGAGAGGTGCGCTGGCTCGTGGGGAAGGGAACCGTGATTGAAGACGCCTCGGGACGGAAGCGCTGGTTTACCGGGGTAAACATCGATATTACGAAAGCCAAGCGGATAGAGGAGGATCTTTCTCGAGCGGTGCGTGATCGCACCGAGGCGCTCAATACCTTGCATACATTTATGAGCGCTGCGCCGATCGGGATCGGATTGTTTGATAACGCGGGGCGATGTCGCTTCTTAAACCAACTTCTGGCACAGATGATCGGAACCTCCCCTGAAAATCAGATCGGGAAACCTCTCGGAGCTAAGGTCACGATCTTGGGCTCGTTCATGGATCTTCACCTAGAAAAGGTGGTGACTGAGGCTATCACGGTTCGTGATTACGAGTCTCAAGGGGAGTCCCCTGCACACCCCGGAGAAAGTCGAACGTGGATAGAAAGCATGTTCCCGATTCACGGGGGAGTAAATGGAATAACGGGTGTCGGGGTCATCGTTCAAGATGTGACGGAGCGCAAAAGAGCCGAGGCTGAGCTTGCCCGCCATCGGGAGAGGCTTCAGGAACTTGTACAGCAGAAGACCCGGGAGCTTGCAGAATCATTGCAGCGGCTTCACACGAGCGAGCGGCTCGCTGCGCTCGGAACCCTCGCGGCAGGTCTCGGCCACGATCTTGCGAATCTCGTGCTGCCGATCCGGGCTCGTCTCGAGTCATTAGCGATTTCTTCCCTTACCCCGGAGATGCGGGGCGATGTCGTCGCAATAGGTCAGGCGCTTGACCACTTAAGCAGCCTCTCCGCCGGGATGCGGCTCATGGCGCTTGATCCCTCTCGTCCGCGGGCAGCCTCCGATGCCACCGACCTCTCCACCTGGTGGAATGAGGCCCAAGGTGTTTTTCGTGGGGTGCTCCCCCGTCACGTTCGACTCGAAGGAAAAGTTGGCACCGGCCTCGGGGTCACTATGCCCCGGCATCAGCTTCTCCAGGCGGTCTTCAACCTTGTCCAGAACGCAGCCGAGGTCCTCGATAGCCGGGAGGATAGCTGGGTGAGGGTGGTGATCGCTCCCGATCCTCAGGCGACCGACTCCAGGGTTCTTATCGAGGTGAGCGACAACGGCCCAGGCATGACACCCGAGGTCAAAAGCCGGTGTTTCGAACCGTATTTCTCCACAAAAGGGCGAGCAATCTCAACTGGCATGGGACTTTCGCTCGTGCGGGGGTTCGTGGAGTCGGCTGGTGGTACGATCTCGGTCGAATCGAGTCCGCGGGACGGTACCTGTTTTAAGATACGGCTTCCACGCCGATCGTCGATGACAGCGATGCATTTACGATCATCTCGGGGAGAGAGGTCCGCCGCGATTTCTATAGCTGAGCCTCGACAAGCGGCCTTAGCGACTATGATCGCAGAGCGGCTGAAGGTAAAAGTTGAGGATGTTGGCGAGCGGGAGACCCCGGCCACCGAGGTTTGGATCACCGATGGCGCCTCACGCGCTGAGGTGGAGCATTTTCTGGGCGAGAGCGGGGCTCATCGGGTGATCTATCTTGGGGGGCGTACCTTTGATCCTGCCGCTTTCGATCTCGATGAGCGTTATCGGGGGAGGGTTCTCGCACTTCCATCTCGTCCAGCGCCAACCGTGCTTCGCGACGCTATCGCAGCGGTTGTTGGAGTGCCTGAGGAGGCTCGGGTATGATCGATCGCCTCGGTATCGCAGCGATGGATGACAACAAGCTTGCCCTCGCGGCGCTCGAGCGGTGGGTGTCCGCGGCAGGAGCTTTTCGTTGGCTCGGCGGTGTTTCAACACCGGAGGAATTGGTCAGGCTCATAAGCCGCGAGCCTCCGGCGCTCGTTCTTCTCGATATCGATATGCCGGGAGTGGATACGTTTGCACTTCTAACACAGTTAATCGAGCATTCTCCCTCCCTCAAGGTGGTGATGTTTAGTGGGTTTGTTCGGGCCGATTATGTTGAGCGGGCGCTCTCCGCTGGGGCTTCCGGGTATGTGATAAAAGATGAGCCGATGAGCGCGACCGTCGATCTCCTCCGTCGTGCGGCAGAGGGGGAGTGCGTTTTGAGCGACGCTGCGGCTGCGGCTTTCATGCAAGGGGCGTGATTTAGTCTAACCTACCGAAAAGGCACGACTCTGACCTTGAGGTGAATTTCGAGGTTGATTCTTGTATCCTCGATAGCGCCCCGCGTTTGCAGCGCGCCAGGGTGCCTCTTACATAAAGTAGTCAAGGAGAGCTTTTACGGTAAGTTCGACGAGGGCGCTCAGAAAGTAGGGTGTCCCTCTTCAAGGATAGTTGTATGAATCCAAGACATCCCGAAGACCGGCCCACTCCCGCGGAGCACGCTGAGCTTCTCCTCGCATCACTTGAACTTTCCACCGACGTTGAGGTGGACATCATTCGCGACTCATTTCGGCGTCGTGCGGCTCACGCGCTTGCTCACGATGGTCCGATCGAGATCTCAGAGAAAGCCCGGGCGCGACGTGAGTATCGTTTCCGTGAACACGTGGACGAGCATCTGCAGGCGCTCAGAGGCTTTGCTGAGAACGGGCCTTTCGATATCGCTGCCCGATTTATCTCCGACATCTCATTCCGATTAGGTGATTCTGAGACCCCGGACGTCCTCGGTATTATTGAGGTGCGAGACCGTAACGGTCGGAGCGTTGTACCCACCGAGACGAGGCTTTTCCCGATCGAGCGGGGCGTCGCGATGGTGGAGGGGCGCTCGTTTCATCAGGGAAATGGATTCGAGGTGAAGCCTCTCCTCTCCCCTCGCGCATATGCGGCGGAGCTTGAAAAGCTCCGTAGTCTTGCTGCAGCGGTTTCTGATGATGGCCGCGCTCTTGAGCAACTCGAGCAGACGTCACTCCTCTATCACCTGATTCGGACGGCCCTTGTCGAGCGGCACGGTATTTCCGCCTCGTGGTATCGTGATGTCGGATTTATTGCCCCGATCGGGTTCCCCGATCGCCCCGGCGTTTCAGTCATCCTAAGTCCCAACTCCCAATTTATCGCTCGGCCCGTTTACGAAGAGAGCTCGTGCCGGATCTCGATCGAGACTCGTGCGGTAACGAAGCATTAAGCGATCTTCGATGTCCTTGTTCTGTTCGTCTGGATAGGCCGAAAAAAAAAGGCGCCGAGAGGGGGTGGCTCTCGGCGCCGGGGGTACCCGATATTGTGGGGGTTCTCAAGTTCGCTCGGGTGGGACGAGCCTGAGAGTGAACTTTATTGGGCGGAGAGACACTGGGGGATGTTTGGTTGATATTCAATCTTCGCCGGACAGGCAGCGGCTGCTGGGCGCTTGTGGTTTCGATCTTTTAGGTCCTCATTCCGCCTGAGGACTCGATAGAATTTTCTCTTGAGGATATCAAGCTGCCGCTCTACACGCGCCTCTGCCGATTTCGTTGTGTTGTCGATGCGAGTATCAGCTTTGAGCAGATTAGCGCATGCATCCGAGGACGTTTGGCTAAAGGCAAAGCTCGGGGTGATGAGCGCTACAACCAGAACAAGATATACTCGGGAAAAATTTTTTCTCACAGTGGCTCCTTTTTTTTTTAACCTATCTATTGCGTTCGCAAACGCCATATTCATCAAGAGATATGGGGGCGATCGTGGGAGCGGTGACGTCTAATGTGCAAAAAACACAGAAAAATAAAAGCAAGTGAAATGAGCCAGTTGGGTGGGCTTGAATCTTCTTGGGGGGCGAGTGGCGCACAGCGTGAGCGGCCTCTTGGCCAAAAGGGGGCGATTCGGTACACTCAAAAGGTCCGCCGAAAGCGCCCCTCCCGTTCTTTATCCCTTTTTGCCGTTGCTACAGCTGAACATTGTGGTCGTAGAACCATTCCGCTCCGTTCGGCCTGGAGGGGTGGGGTCTTCGGGAGCGGCTTTATCTGAAGCGAGAGTATGAGCGTCGCCGGTGCCGACCCTAATGAAGATATTCGCACCCCCTCTACCGAGGGGGCGGCGCTACCTGCGCCTGAATCCGGGGTTGGGAAAGATTTGAGCGATTTTTCGATGGGCCAGGCGGCCGATCAGGTACGTCGAGTCTACCGCCACGAACTAGCTGTACGCACGCAGGTCCTCCTTGATTCGTTAGGGGGACTCGATATCCAGGGTTTGAAAGGTGTGAAGGATGGGCTCGTAGCCTCGATGCACCCGAAACTACTTGAGAGATCTCGCGAGGGGTTCGGTCTCATCGTGCAAGACGGGGCGTGTCCCGGAGCGATTACAAACGCGCTGACCCGTATGAACGGAGCGGGGCGATATCTCCGGGGTGGGGTCACGGTAGTGAGCGCCGATGCGCGGCTCCTTTTCGGTGAGGCGGGGAGCTCATCGGCCTCTTTTCATTCGATTGAGACCGGGGAGCGGATGCAGTTTTTTACAGGGGCGTTCGGAAAGATCCACGATCTCCCCGGGACGACCATACTCGGAGTAAACGGGTCGATCGATAGCGGCCGGATTGCGGTGTATCTCTCCGATAGGGGGGCGCAGAGCTCGGTGAGTCAGTTCTACTTTCCCCCATGTGCAGAGAGAGATCCTTTAAAGGCGTGGCGTGCGGCGCAGATTAGCGCGGCGATCGCCGGGCTCCACTATCTTGAGGGATGGTTAGAGCAGCGGTCTGGAGGTAGTCGAATAGTTCAGACTCACTCGGCTGAGATCCTTTTTACCGAGCGCCCCCGAGCTGTACCCGAACACGAGGCGACGATACGGGTGATTAAAGACACGAACGACGCTTACTTTCGGCAGCTGCGGAATATCATCCGTTCGGGAGAGCACAACGGATTTGTTTTCGGCGAGAGCTTCACCGGCGGGGCGATAAACTCTCTTTTTCAGTCGGTTCCCCGCATGGCGCGCTACGTTGATTACGCAGTTGTATGGTATCACGAGCAATTCAAAGAGGTCTTCGGGGTAGATCGTTCGTATCTAAACATCCACAAGATCGCAAGTCCCGAGACCGTCCGGGAAGCAGCGCTCGGACTACTCGATAATCCCCCCTCGATCTTACCCTCGTCGCAGCGGATGGCGATCGTTGGGACGAGGATAGCGCATACCGCGGTAACCACTAGCGGTTGGGCGAGCCTCGATATCCCCGGCGCTCCCGATAATTTCTCGGTGTGCGTGCGCTCCCTATGGGGTGAAAAAGCGGTGACCTATACCGGACAGCTTCAGGTCGAGTCCTCATGCGCTCTCCCGCCGAGCTACGCCCGAAAAGAGATCACAAAGCAGCTTGGGGTAGCCACCGCGCTTTACCTCACCGGGCGGGCGCTCACCGATCTTAATCCGACGGTCCCCGCCGCTTTCAAGCGCACGACCGCTGCGCTCGGTAGTTTTATCCGTGGACACGCGGGGAGCCCCTTAAATGTGGGCCGTGACGTAGTCTAGCGACTCTCAAGGTGTGGTAAAGTCTCAGGTCCGTGGTTATAATACAGGGAACGCCGTCTTTGCGGCATTCCATAAGGGGGTGTACCGGTTTCGACGGGATGTACTGAGGTGATGGTAAGCACGTCCAGGGTCCGCAGGCCTGGTAAAAAAGCGGAAAAAAATCAAATGCTAACGCTGATGATTTTCGCCCAATGGCACTCGCTGCCTAAGGCAAAAAGACCCACTGCTTAGCTTTGGGTCGGTCGGGTAACGGCGCGCCTGTAACCGTTATTCGGCTTAATATTCTCGGGCTAGCGACCTGAGCTTTGCTCTAAGCTCCAGCGCGAAACACCAAGAGCTGGCGCTCCGGAATCTTGTGACCTTGAGTCCGTAGCGTGAGATTAAATCGGCCACTAAACGTGTAGAAGGCCATCGCTGATGCTTCTCGGACGGGGGTTCGATTCCCCCCACCTCCATTCGACTCGCCCCCCGGGGGCTCGCTCATGGCAGGCCAGTTTTTGGCGAGTCGAATGCCCTGAGCGACCGCAGGGAGTCGAGGGGCTGAGGTATCTGGCGTGCCTGTGGTGCTTGTGGTGCCTGTGGTGAGCGACCGCAGGGAGTCGAACCAAGCGACCGAATTTAATGACCGGTTGAACCTCGAAACACTCTCGATTTTGCGAGACTCTTCAGCTTCCCAAAGTCCCGCGCGACCAACGCCTCCTTCTTAGCCCTGGTCCATCCCTTGATTTGCCGCTCTCGCCTCTGCGCATCGGCTGCGCTTTCAAACTGCTCTGTATAAACAATTTCCCATGGTATGAACTTGTATGTATGCGGGGACCTCCCGCTGTTGTGATACTTGATTCGCTGGTCTAAATCTGCGGAAAAGCCGACATACATTTCCCCCGGCCACTTAACACTTCTCAAGATGTATACATACGCCATGCCTCTTTAATCGGTATCGACGCATGAAAGTTGCCACCGCAACATGACCATTCAGATTTTCTTGGTCATAAGAATCATCTGGCCTCCCACCGCACCATAGGTATCTGCTTGCGGGTGATATCCAATTCTTTCGTAGAACACCTTCGAGGTAATACTCGATCGCAGAGATACTTCAGTAGCCCCTCGACTCTTTGCAAGTTCCTCAAGATGTCTCATCATGAGTTTTCCGTAACCCATTCCCTGTCTCGACGGATCCACAAAAACTGTCTGGATCTCATGGCCTCGTAGTGTGCCCGTTGCAACTATTTCACCATTTGCGATTGCAACGAATGCTTCAGCGCCTTCAAACCATTTCGCCATATTAGGGGAAGCGAACGTAGGTAGCCTTTCGGCGATATGCTCCTCTCCGTAGTCTCGAATATTCACCTCGGTGAGGCAGCGGCAGATTACTTCAGATACGCACTCATAATCTGATGGGCCGATGGGGCGGATCTTGGCGTGTGCCCTTGGCGGTTGAAGCTTTGACGCTGTTTGAGTGCTTGGAGTTGTCATAGCTGATTTTGAAAGTGCACTACGTTTTCCTGAGGTCTGCTGCCTTCCTTGCAGTTCTGCCTGTCGCTTTTAACTTTCGGGCGATTTCCGACCAACTCAGGCCTTTAGCCCGTAGCTGCTTCGCCTTGGCGCTAATGCGGTGATACTGATGGGTTTTACCGAGGTAGATCCGGAAATTGAAAAGGCGTTCGAGGGAGGTTCGAATTGGCGTATACCATGTCCATTTCTCCCATTCGGCATTTGAGCCCAGGGGGCTTTGCCCCCTCTCGCCGCTGATCGCGGCTTCACCCTCGGTGGTTCGAATTGGCGGATACCGCCTCGATTTTTACGTCGATTCGAACTTGGCTTTCGCCAAGATTCGAATTAACGAACAGGAATGTTACTGGACCCCATCTGTCTGAGCGGGCCTCCCTGGGTGGCTGTGCGTGGTTAGAGTTACCTGATACTGACCTTGCCGCCGAAGCTGGGTGAAAGCCAAAGCGTCGGACAGATCTTCGACCTCGGTCTGAAAGAGTGTGGGGAGGATTGATCGTTTGTTTTTGGGGTCGTAAAGCCCGCTGACATCTCATCGCTCTCGCCTCATCGCGAGATACAAGTTATCTCCTCAACCACTAAAGTTTAAACGGTGCGACTGTTCTCCCTCAGTAACCGTGCTGGCTCCTTCAGCGGCCCTCGTGGTAGCCTCGGCTCATGGAAGAAGGAGTGGCGGTTGAATAACGTAGTATCGGGAGAGCGATTAGGGAGTCGGGGACTCGTCGTGTTCGATGGCTCGTGCGGCGCGTGCACCACATTTGTTGGGGATCGTGCGGCATTTTTTGAGCGGCATGGATTTACAGTAGCACCTTTTCAAGAGCGTTGGGTGCAAGAGCTTCTTGGGCTCGATGAGGCGACCCTCGCCGAAGCGATTCATCTACGTCGGCCGAACGGAGACATCGTGCGCGGAATCGACTTCTGTATCGAGGTGATGCGGGTTGTGTGGTGGCTCCGTCCGGTGGGGGTGGTGCTGGGGCTCCCCGTTATAAAGCCGCTCGCTGCGTTCGCCTATAGCGGTATAGCGAAGCGGCGACGTGCTATCTCCGCCGCGTGTGGGTTGCAGTCGAGAGCAAGGTATAAGTAGCCCCTCGGAGGAATAAACGGGCCTATTATCGGTTGGGTCTACGGGCGTCGGCGATTGATCCGCCCGCTCCCGTATCGTTTCGCAGCGGAGTAAGGAGACTTATTGCAAGAGCTCCGAGGAGCAGCGCCGAGATCGGGAATGTATGCCCCATGATCATTGACTGAAGAGCTGTCGCACTCAGGGTGGGCGCTGCTGCGTCGTGCTGTCGTCGAGGGGCCCGGTGCTCCACCGTTCTCGATCCTGCCCGCACTCCGGAGGTCGTCAAGATCGTCGCCCGTTCGAGAGGTACGACGGTAATCGGTGTTCTCATGCGGACCTCCGCGCTCACGAGGACTGCGAACAGGAAGTTCCACGCCCAGACCAGCACGGCAATGGTGAGAATGGCAGCGATGTGAAGCGTTGCTGTGCGGGTACGATGGCTCATGATGAATATCTCCTCAGTAGAGCGTTGTGAGCGGCTTTGTTGCTGGGGGTGCACGAAGCGGTGCCTCACATTACGTTGCCGTGCCTCGTCTTTTTTGAAGGGGCACAGCTTCCCCCTGTGTGCTCGCAAAAGCCATGCCAGCGAAGGAGACGATAGATCGTGGGTCTGGGGACTAAAAAATGGGCAAAATGCACATATAAATCAGTACCTAAGAGGTTTTCGTAGGGTATGTTGCCCTGCCGAAGTGGGGTGGAGATTGAGTTGAGGGGGGCAGTTTGTTACCATTTTTCGCCGTCCATCGGCCTGGTTAATTTTCCTACCTGGAGTTGTATATGGGAGCCGATTTTTCCCCTCGCCTGAGCCCGCAGCCGGAGCCGAACCCGAATGAGGAGAGGCTCCCCGAGATCGACCCGTTCGCCTCACTCTATCGAAAGATCCATCTCGATCGGCTCGCCGAAGGGCCGCGGGTAGTGCGAGAGGGGTTTCGCCCTTTGATTCAGCTCTCATTACGGGGAGCCGACGAAGTGGTGTTCGATACCCTACAGCGTGCGGTGCACGACCGGGAGAATCTTTCACCCTCCGATATCGCTATTGCAACCTGGGAAGTGGCGGAGGCGAATTTTCATCCTGAGACCGAGGGATATCGGCTCATCGAGAAGATGATGAAGAGTTTTTTCGCTCGAGATTGGCAGAGATTTTCTTATCGGGAACGGCTGCAGCTCGCCTACTGTACGGCGGCGGAGATGCTCCCCGACGATCGCCTCGGCCAGCGCGTGTTACTCGAGTACATGACAATGCAGCTGAACCGGCGTGAGGAGGCTGCAATGCTGGTGATTTTAGCTGCTCGAGGATTTCGGATTACTGAGGTGGTGCGGGGAGAGCTGTGGGCTACGTCAACCTCTGAACCCCACTTCGACCCGTCTTTGTTCGAGTTCTAGTGGTTCGACTATTAAATTCTTTCACCTGCAAGGTGGTAGAATTTATGCTCACCACTAGTCCTGAGTTAGTTTTTCACTCCGCGGGAGTGAAAAAACTTATTTGTCGAAGGACTAGTTCGCGGGGTTCGACGGGAAGCTGCTCTCCGGCACCGTGCGCAGATATACGGGGAGGACGTGTTGAAATCACTTCCAAACAGTCGGATCGAACAGGCTGGCCGCATTGCCCGCGGTTAGGAGGGTGCGCCTCACCCATCCGGGAGAGATCAGATGCAGCAATCGGTTAGGAGTGGGGTATCTCGCTTTCTCCCGATTCAGGGAGATTCCGACGATCCCGGCGGGGAGACGCACGACTGAAGTCGCGTTAGGTCAGCCCCTGTGAGACGGCGGTTTCTCGTTAGTATGGCAGCGAGGGAGGTAGTGCGTGCCCGCTCCTGAAACCGGCTACTCACGGTGTTCCAGTGGTGGTGCAGTATGCACGGATATCAGATGTCGAAGCGCCGTCAGCTGCAGATAGATTGAAAGTTGGTCGCCTTTGCCTCGAGCGTAGTAGGCATCTGGCAGGGGACTTTTCCCGAGGTAGCTTGTTCAGATCAAATGAGCCGAACAATCTTTTCAATTCCAGAGATATGACCCGAGGATCCCAGAATTTCCGCCTGATCAGACTACGGTAGTCTAGGCTCCTATTAAGCAGAGTTTACTTCCACTCGTCATACGGGAGCCAGGAACCGCTCATACAGTAGATTGAATTATAGATACGAACTTCCGATTCAGCCGTAACGGTCATTCTCGAATGAAGACTTCTCGGGCAGAAGGCGTGTCGGTCGAATTCGGCGGAACGGTTGGGGTCGGTATTGGGGAGGGCGTCGACGTCGCAGTTGCGAGGGGGGTTGACGTGTTCGCGGGTGTTGGGGTGGGGGGTGTCCCGTCAGGTAAACACGAAATCGACATTCCGGGACAACGGCAGATATATGCAGCCGCGAGACACCCGGAATCCGGAACTAAGACTTCGCATTGTCCATTGAGCTCACCACTGTCACCGTTCCACGGGGCGCAGCCCGAGATGTGGGAACCTTGAGGGCAACAGAGCTGGATACTGGCGTCCGCCCCACCTGCGGAGGCGGTTAGGGTGACGCACCGTTGCTCCTGACCGTTCTCAATAGCTCCCTGAAGCATCGAACATACGGAACCGAAGAACTGCTCGAAGAAAGAGCAGACCGGGCCGCAATTAAAGAGCATATGAAAACCGCAATCGTGTCCGGGGCAGCCGTTGGGGATCGGGCAACAGGAATTGGGGTTACGAGGAATCCGATTATCTGTCGGGTCCGACGGGTTGGGGCATTGACCACAGTTGGCATCTATATCCGCCATGCACGCGGCTTGATAGCCGTCAAACTTCAACATCGCCTCTGAGACCGTGCCGCATAGCTGCCCATCCCTCTCCGGTCGGCACGCGCATGAGTCAAACATCGTCGCAGGGCAATCGTACTCGGTGTAATCTGCGATAACTGGTGATTGCCCACTGGCCGAGCTCGGGCAGTAACATGGACACGGTTGCGGAAGTGGTGTTGGGCCCGGAGTCGGCGTGGGTGGATTACCGAAAGATTGGGCGATGAGCGAGCCCGGGGTGAAAACGAGCACAGCAAGAACAAGCACAGCAATCAGGGGGAGGTAAGCCACCTGCGCTTGCAGCCGAACGACCACGGGGGTATCTTTTGCCATCGGTACACCGTCGCCTTGAAGAGACCCCGTGAGGATAGGGCGCCGCTATTATAGGGTCAAGTTGATTCTGTTTTGAAAGATGGAGAACGGGGCCTCCTGGCCGCTGAATAAATCAATTGAATCGAACAGTTCTATCGGGTATTTCTAAACAGCCTGGGGAACGGACACGGAGACCGAGATGATTTTTCAAAAGTTTGGTGTGATTGTTCTCGCCAGCTTGGTATTGGGTGGTTGCAATCGGAGCGACCGTTCAAATGGGCCGGAAGGGAATCTTGTGGGAGCCGCTCAAGAGGGGAACACGCCGGCACCGGTAAACTTTCTCCTCGCTCCGAAGATCTCGATGAAATCGGAGGAGGATGGCGTACCGAAGCCGGTTTTGCAGATCGAGATGACCGATAGTTCCGGAGCGAAAAAGAGGCTCGATATCGCGGACGCCAAAGAAATCGGTTCTGAGGTGCAGTTTTCTATCTCGTTTGACCCGCCTCCAGCTGGAGTAGGCGACGGGAAGACTGCGAATGCTCCCTGAGGCGGGCTGGTGAAGGAGTACTTTTAGGTTTGATCGATGAGCAACGCAGCAACACCTCTTCGTGGAGTTATCCTCGCCGGCGGCTCCGGCACCCGGCTTCACCCGATCACCCACGGGGTGAGTAAGCAGCTCCTGCCGATATTTAATAAGCCGATGATCTACTATCCCCTTTCGAGCCTGATGCTCGCGGGGATTCGCGATATCCTCATCATCACGACCCCGCACGACCAAGAGGCGTTTCAGCGGGTTCTCCGTGATGGCGCGTGGCTCGGGATCAACATCGAGTATGCGGTGCAGCCCAAACCGGAGGGGCTCGCCCAGGCGTTTTTAATCGGTGAGAGATTTATCGGGCGGGATCGAGTCGCTCTCGCCCTTGGGGACAATATCTATTATGGGCACGGGCTCCCTGATCAGTTTAGGTCAGCCGCGATGCGAGCGACCGGCGCTACGGTTTTTGGCTACGAAGTGAAAGATCCTGAGCGGTACGGGGTCGTTGAGTTCGATAAGGAGGGACGGCCGATTAACCTTATCGAGAAGCCCGTGAAGCCCCCGTCCCCCTACGCGGTAACAGGGCTGTACTTCTACGACAACGATGTGGTGGCGATAGCGAAAGGGTTGAAGCCCTCCCCCCGTGGAGAGCTCGAGATAACCGACGTGAATCTCGCCTATCTGAAGGCGGAGAAGCTTTTCGTTGAGCGGCTTGGTCGGGGGGTCGCATGGCTCGATACCGGGACGTACGAATCGCTTCTGCAAGCTGCGGTCTTCGTGCAAGCGATTGAGGAGCGGCAAGGTCTCATGGTCGCATGCGTTGAGGAGATCGCCTATCGGTTAGGCTATATCTCGGCGGAGAAGCTCGCTCAGCACGCTGAATCGATGAAGAAGAACGCGTACGGACAGTATCTCGCTGGTCTCTTGAAGTAGTTCCGCTGGCAGCTTCGTCTTAAAAGGCTGGGCCGTTAGTTCTTAGGGAGCCACATACGATCCCGCTCTCGAAAGGTGGCGTGGGTGAGGAGTCGTGGCTGCAGGTCTTCGAAACGCATAAACGGGAGCACTACCTTTATCTCCCGAAGAACGACATCCTCGCTTTGCGGGAAGCTCCCGATAAGTCGTTTGATGAGCAGCTCAGCCCCCTCTGGGTTCAATGTGTAGTATCGCTCAAGGCTCTCCCCGAAGACGAGGGGATGAGAAGCACCGAGCGCGCCAAGAACGATCCGTGCGAGAGCGGCGACCGCTTCGGGAGGAAGCTCCGCTTCAGGATAGACCCCGAGGAGCTCCTCAAGCGATATCCCTGGGCTTTGGAGAGCAAGGAGCCAGCTTCGCGATTCGCTCGGTGCTGTCTCCCGAAAGAGCGCAGCCACTTTTAAGTTTGCTGCCGCGTAATGCTCAGATGTCGCCGCCGGCGAAAGGTGAAGCAGGCTTGCCACGATATCGTTGTCCGATTCTTGACGAAACCACACGACTGCGGCCTCGGTTGCGGTTAAAATCTCGGGCAAGCGGGCGATGAGCGCCCCGAAGAGAACGCGTTGCTGCCGGGGAGCCGCGGCGAGATTTTCAATGTATTTGAGAATCGCGACCGCATGAGCGGGAAGTTTTGCTCCGCCTGCATGCCAGAACACCGGCGCATTCTGAGGAGCTGGTGTCACCTGTGCCGGTGACTCACTCTTCACCACTGAAATCATCGGGGGGGCGTCGCCCCGGTGAGGCTCGCCGACCGCCCGTTCCAGAGCGCGAACCACGTGCAGGATCTTCGCTCCGCCGAACGAGCGCTTCTCAAGCATCACCGCGACCTTCATCTCCGCTATCTGCTGCAGCGTGAGCGCCTCTTCGAACGGAGCACGGGGCCATCCAGCCTCCCAGAAATCACCGAGACGAGAGAGCTTGAGGAGGTGAAAACGGGGGGAGTTTTTTAAAGCGGTTATTGCATCGGAGAGCCGTCGTTCCGCTTCGACCGAGCTGAGCACCGGGGAATCGGAGTGTATCCGAGGTTGTCTTTCCGGAGGAGGCTCGTGAGGGGGGAGCGGTTCGATTCCTCCCAGCTCTGAGATGCTGCGAAGCAGCGAGCGTTGATCTTCCGGGGAGAGCTCTCTCACCTCGTTACCGAGCGAACGGTTGGAGCGGAGTCGCTCGCTCAGCTCCCCGAGTGTGACTCCTTGAAGGGTAGTCTTCTTTCTGGAGGCGGTGAACTCCGCCACGATCAGGTTCCTTAAGAAATCGAACCGGGGGGAATCGGAGAGGCGCGAGACGGCCTCCTCAAGCTCTCCGAGCAAAACGATATCGGTCTCCGGTTTCGGGGGGGACCCGTGTTTCGGAGCCGGCCGCTTTCGCGGCGACGGGTTCGATTTTGCTCTTTTTTTCGGTGCCATTACCCCGTTTTTATCGACAGGCGGCGCGTTTCGCTCAATTTTAATATGCCGCACCTCTGCCCCGTATCTTAACGCGAAGCGCGGTGGGGTGCACCGCTCATTCTCGCACTCCGGTGTTAACTTCTCCGAGATATCCTGCTAGGTTAGGGACCACGCGGGGGCACCGGACCTTCCGTGCAAACGGCTATATCGAGCGAAGAGGGTGCGTGAAAATAGTCTGTATTGGAGGGGGGCCCGCGGGACTCTACTTCTCTCTGCTTTTGAAGAAGGCTAATCCGACCCACGATATCACCGTGGTTGAGCGAAATGCTGAGGGGAGTACCTTTGGATGGGGGGTAGTATTCTCGGCGCAGACCCTCGGTGAGTTTACGAAAGCCGATCCGGAAACTGCATCCCAGATAAACGCCGGTCTCGCCCATTGGGATGACATCGAGGTGTACATGAGGGGCGAGGTCGTGCGTTCCTCGGGGCACGGTTTCTGTGGGATCGCACGGATCAAGCTTCTTCAGATCCTCGCCGATAGAGCTCGATCGCTTGGAGTAAAGATCGAGTTCAACTCTGATGTTGAAGACGAGACCCGCTATAAGGATGCCGATGTCATCGTGGCATGCGACGGGGTCTTTAGCCGGGTCCGGGAGCGCCGCGCAGGCGTATTTAAGCCTGATCTGCAAAAGCGTTTATGCCGCTACACGTGGCTCGGCACTCGACGGCTCTTCGACGCGTTCACCTTTTTGTTCGAGGAGACCGAGCACGGCTGGTTTCAAGCCCATTGTTACCGTTTTGATAAGGAGACGAGCACCTTTATCGTCGAAGCACCTGAGGAGGTGTGGCGGAAAGCGGGCATCGATAAGATGTCAAAAGATGAGAGTGTCGCCTTTTGCGAGAAGCTTTTTGCAAAGTATCTTAACGGCGAAAAGCTCATCTCGAACAGTAACCACCTTATCGGCTCGGCAGCGTGGATAAACTTTGTGCGGGTAACGTGCGAGCGGTGGTACGACGGAAAAGTCGTGCTTTTGGGGGATGCCGCCGCGACTGCGCACTTTAGCATCGGGTCGGGCACGAAGCTCGCGATGGAGAGTGCGATTTCGCTCGCGAGGTGGCTGGAGAAGGAGCCGAATCTCGAGCGGGCGTTTGCGGGGTATGAGGAGGAGCGCCGGGTTGAGGTTCTAAAACTCCAGAGCGCTGCGCGCAATAGCACCGATTGGTTTGAGAACGTGGCGCTCAAAGCAAAGCTTGAGCCGCAGCAGTTTGCCTACAGCCTCCTTACCCGCAGTCAGCGGGTGAGTCATGAAAATCTCCGTGTTCGCGACAAGCGGTACCTTGAGGATTTTGAACGGTGGTTCGCTGAGCGGGCGACCGGCAAGAGATACGCCGAGCGGATCCCGTCGATGTTTGTGCCGATAAAGCTCCGGGAGATGGAGCTTGTCAACCGTATCGCGGTCTCACCGATGTCGATGTATTCGGCGGTTGAGGGTGTGCCGAATGACTTTCACCTCGTCCACTACGGTGGGCTGGCGCTCGGTGGCGCGGGGCTTATCTTCACGGAGATGACCGATATCTCGGCGGATGGTCGAATAACCCCGGGGTGCGCCGGTATATACACCGACGAACAAGCAGCGGCATGGGAGCGCATCGTGCGGTTTATTCACGAGCACAGTGCGGCGAAGGCAGCGCTCCAGCTCGGACACGCGGGCCCGAAGGGCTCGACGAAAACGGCGTGGGAGGGGATGGATCAGCCGCTCCCGTCGGGCAACTGGCCCCTTCTTGCGCCGTCGCCGATCCCGTACACCCGCGAGAGTCAGATTCCCCGTGAAATGACGAAAGGGGATATGGCGCGGGTGGTGAGCGATTACGTCGCTGCAGCGAAGCGCGCTGTCCGATGCGGCTTTGATCTTCTCGAGCTTCACTGTGCCCACGGTTATCTCCTTTCGAGTTTTCTCTCCCCTCTCACCAACAAGCGCACCGATGAGTACGGGGGCTCCCTTAGGAACCGGGTGCGGTTCCCCGCTGAGATATTTAAAGCACTCCGCGCGGTGTGGCCGGCGGATCGGCCGATGTCGGTGCGTATCTCGGCGGTCGATTGGGTGCCGGGGGGGAACGAGGTTGACGATGCGGTTGCGATCGCTCAGATCTTCAAAGAATGCGGCGCTGACATCATCGATGTTTCGACCGGTGAGGTGTCGAAGGCCCAAAAGCCGGTGTATGGACGGATGTTCCAGACCCCGTACGCCGACCGGATCCGGTCCGAGGTCGGCATAGCGACGATGGCGGTGGGTAACATCTTCGAGCCCGATCATGTGAACAGCATCGTTGCCGCCGGCCGAGCGGATATCTGCCTGCTAGCGCGGCCCCACCTCGCGGACCCTCATTGGACCCTGCGAGCGGGGGCGGAGCTCGGATTTTCTGCACAACCGTGGCCGAAGCAGTACCTGTCGGCGAAGCGGCAGATGGAGGTTAATATCAAGCGGGCCAACGAGGGGACCATTTAAGAACAGGGACGGAGCGGAGTGAGTAAAGTTAACGAAAAACCGCGGAAGGGAAAGGCGCTCGTGGGGATCCATGCGGTGGTGACCGGCGGGGCGCGGGGGATCGGGTTCGCCGTTGTCGCTGAGCTCCTGCGGCAAGGCGCGGTGGTGACTGCGATGGGGCGGGATAAAACCCGGCTTTTGGGGGCGAAGCGGCGGCTTTCGAGGCTCGGTACGATCAAGATAGAGACGGTCGATGTGACGAAAGAGCTTTCGGTGCGGCGTGCTTTTAGGCGGGCGGTAAAGGCGCGGGGACCGGTGGGCATCCTCATCAATAATGCGGGAGCAGCGGAGAGTGCACCCCTTACTCGTACCTCGGCGAAGCTTTGGGGGGATATGCTCGGAGTGAACCTCACCGGTGCTTTCTTATGCTCCCGGGAGGTCGTTTCAGGGATGGTGAAGGGGGGCTGGGGTCGGATCGTAACTATCGCCAGCACCGCAGGGCTTGAGGGTTATCCCTACGTCAGCGCCTACTGCGCGGCGAAACACGGCGCGGTGGGGCTCGCGCGGGCGCTGGCGCTTGAGTTAAAAGGTTCTGGGGTGACGGTTAACGCGGTGTGCCCGCATTTCACGGAGACCGATCTCCTCACCGAATCGGTGCGGAAAGTAGCGGAGATGACCGGTCAAAAACCGGCGGCGATTCGGGCGAGTTATCTCCGATCGATGCCGTACGGACGATTCGTGACCCCGGCAGAGGTCGCGTCGGTCGTTGAGAAGTTATGTGTGCATCCAACTGCTACCGGTCGAGCGGTTGTGGTGGATGGAGGAAAGGTAAAGCTATGAAGCTCAAAGACTATAAAGCAGAGCATTTTTTGTGGACGGTCGAGGATACCGTTGCAACGGTGACGTTAAATCGTCCTGAGCGAAAGAATCCGCTCACCTTCGAGTCGTATGCGGAGCTTCGGGACCTCTTTCAGAATTTGACTCTCGCGGAAGATGTCAAAGCGGTTGTGATAACCGGGGCTGGTGAGAATTTCTGCTCAGGCGGGGACGTCCACGAGATTATCGGGCCGTTGGTACAGATGGAGATGCCGGAGCTCCTGCAGTTTACCACGATGACCGGAGCGCTTATCAAAGCGATTCGCAAGTGTCCCCAGGTAGTGCTGACGGCGATCGACGGTGTGTGTGCGGGCGCGGGGGCGGCGATCGCGATGGCGTCCGATCTCCGGTTCGGGACGGCGCGCAGCAAGGTGGCGTTTCTTTTCACGAAGGTGGGGCTTGCAGGAAGCGATATGGGGGCGTGCTCGATCCTTCCGCGGATCATCGGGCACGGCAGAGCCGCGGAGCTTCTTTACACCGGACGGTCGATGCCCGGTGAAGAGGCGTTTCGGTGGGGATTCTTTAACGACCTTTTTGAGCCCGCCGATCTGGTAGCTGCGTGCCGTGCCAAGGCGCTTGAGTTTGCTAAGGGGCCGACCTTTGCTCACGCGATGACCAAGACGATGCTCGACCAGGAGTGGAATATGGGGGTCGATGAAGCGGTCACCGCTGAGGCACAGGCCCAAGCCGTATGTATGAAGACGATGGATTTTGAGCGGGCGTATCGGGCGTTCGTCGCGAAGCAAAAACCTGTGTTTGAGGGGAACTAATGGCTGATACCTCGTTTCTTAGTTGGCCCTTCTTTGTTCCGGAGCACCGCCTCCTTGTGGAGCAGGCGGGGAGCTGGGCGAAGGGGATCGCTGGAGCGGCTCACGCGGCTCACGGCGAAGAGAATGCAGTATCAAAGAAGTTGGTCCAAAAGCTCGGCGAAGCGGGGTGGCTCAAATATTCGGTGCCGGGACGGTTCGGGGGAGCGCTGAAGGGCCTTGAAGTGCGCTCGCTGTGCCTTTTACGGGAAACCTTCGGGTGGCACTCGGGGCTCCTCGACTTTGCGTTTGCGATGCAGGGACTCGGGAGTGGGCCGCTCTCTCTTTTCGGCTCTGAGGATCTTAAGGCGCGGTTTCTTCCGGAGGTCGCTGCGGGAAAAAAGATCGCGGCGTTTGCTCTTTCCGAATCTGCGGCTGGCTCCGATGTCGCAGCTCTCGGGGTTACTGCGACCAAAGACGGCGCTGATTTTGTAGTGAACGGCGAGAAGGCGTGGATCTCGAACGCGGGGATCGCTGATTTTTACGTCGTTTTCGCTCGTACTGGGGAGGGGCCGGGAGCGAAAGGTTTGAGCGCTTTCCTGATAGAAGCTGACGCAAGGGGGCTCTCGACTATAAAGACCGAGGTTCTCTCTCCTCATCCGCTGGGGCGTGTGCAGCTCGATAATGTACGGGTGCCGAGTGCTCACCTCATCGGTGAACTGGGTGGGGGATTTAAGATCGCGATGGGAACCCTCGATGTTTTTCGCTCAACGGTGGGGGCGGCGGCGCTGGGGTTCGCCCGCCGGGCACTCGACGAGGCGGTGTGTCACGCGAAGGGGCGGAAACTGTTTGGAGAGAGCCTTGCTGATTTTCAACTGACGCAGGGTAAGATAGCCGACATGGCGGTGGAGATCGATGCGAGCGCCCTTTTGGTCTATCGCGCAGCGTGGGCGAAGGATACCGGCGCTGACCGGGTCACTCGCGAAGCGGCGATGGCGAAGCTGTACGCTACTGAGGCAGCGCAGCGAACGATAGATCAAGCGGTGCAGATATTCGGTGGACTCGGGGTTGTTTCGGGTAGTGCGGTCGAGATGTTATACCGAGATATTCGCCCGCTGCGTATCTATGAGGGCACCTCTGAAGTGCAGAAACTTATCATTGCGGCGCAAGTTTTAAAGGGATGACCGGATATGGATATCATTAATCCGAGCGATTGGCCGAAGCCGAAGGGGTACTCAAACGGGATTAAGGGAACGGGGGAGATCCTTTTCATTGCGGGACAGATCGGGTGGGACA
>JBJOHD010000126.1:0-4506 GCA_046047875.1 Pseudomonadota bacterium
AAGCGGGCGCAGCGAGTGAGATCGGTCGGCGGGCTCGGGGAACTCCCCGAATCGCGAATCGGATCCTTAAACGGGTGCGTGACTACGCTGAGGAGCGGGCCGACGGCACAGTGACCCTCGAGGTTACCCGAGCCGCGATGGCGCTCCTCGATGTCGATCCGCGTGGGCTCGATCGAATGGATCGGCTGATACTCGAGACGATTATCGATAAGTTTCACGGGGGGCCCGTGGGGGTAGAGACGGTGGCTGCGGCGATCGGCGAGGAGAGCGAAACGGTGGAAGATGTGTATGAGCCGTTTCTTCTCCAGGAGGGATTCATCGCTCGTACCCGCCGGGGGCGCGAAGCCACCGACCTCGCCTATAGTCATCTTGGTCGTCCGCTCCCCAACCGGGGTGCGGAGAATTTAAAGCTTTTTTAAAGGTCGTTCTGTGCATCTCTTCCTTCTTCAGCTCGTGGTGGTGTTCGTGTTCGTGAGCGGTGGCTTCGCTGACGGGCCGACGGTTAAGTGGGCGAGTGATACCCGAGACGCGGTGCGGATCGTGGTCGACGGGGAGGAGGAGTTTTTTACGCAGTGTATCCGCAGTGGTTTTGAAGCGCGGATGCGCTTCGAAGTTGGGGTATGCCGCCGGCGGGAGGGGTGGTTCGATCGCTGCAGCGAAACATTTACCGAGGTTCACGCTCTAAGGTACGACGCGGTCGCCGACGCGTATCTCCTCACCCAGGATCGGTGGGGAGATGCCGCTCCGCCGACAGAGGAGACGGTCAGAGATGCTGAAAATGCGCTCCGTGGGCTTGCCGAGATCGGCCCCGAGCCGCTCGCTCAGCACGGATGGGCCGCCGATGGCCGGCGATACTACATCAAGCTCCGTGCCGTCGCCGATTGCAAGGGTGAGTATAACGAGCTCCTCGCACGTATTCCGTACCTCCTGACCCTCGGTCTTGTGCGGGTTAACGGCTACGATAGTGGGACTGTAACGTTCTCCCTCGATGGTCAACCGACGCGTTAAATGGCTCCTGCGGTGGCGACGGGCCGGTCTCGGGCTCCGCCTTGGGGTATTCCTCCTCGGGGTCCTCGCGCTCGGTTTGCTCGTCTACGCCCAGCGGCCGGGAGACGATGCGGGGTATTCCGGTAATAACCTCCTCTTCTTCCTCCTTGTTAATCTGTTGGTCGTCATTCTCTGTGTGCTCGTCTTTCTTGTGGGGCGGAATGTCGTAAAGCTGATCTTCGATCGGCGACGCAACATCCTCGGCTCAAAGCTGCGACTCCGGCTCGTTGTGGCATTTGTCGGACTGGCGCTCGTCCCGACGTCGCTTCTCTTCGTGCTTTCAAGTGATCTCTTGAGCCAAGCGATGGAGGGGTGGTTTAGCACCCATGTCGAGTCCTCGGTTGAAGGTGCGGTGGAGCTCGCGCAGAATCACTTTAGCTGGGTGAAAAAAGCGACCGAAAACGACACCCGCCGGATCGCTCGCCTTCTGGGGGAAGCGGGTGCGCTGGGAAACACCCAGCTCCTCGCTCTTTTAGAGGAACGCCGTCAGGAGTTCGACCTCTTTTCCCTCCGTCTTTTCGAGCGTCCTGATGCTGCACCTCTTGAAGTGACCAATGCGGCTGCGGCGATCGACTCGTTTAGCGAACCCCCGGTCGATGCCTCCGCCCTGATGAAAGCGTTCGCCGGCGAAACGGTGGTAAATGCCGAGGAGAAGTCAGCGAGTCAGTTTATTCGGGTGTATCTCCCGGTGAGCCTCCCGGGCCGACACGGGGTGTTGATGTCGGCCACCCGTATATCACCTGAGATCGCCCACGCCCTCGCTGCCGTGACCGAGTCGTTCAATGAGTACGAGCAGTTGAAATTTTTTCGAAAGCCGCTCCGTCTCGGCTATCTTCTCACCCTGGCGATGATCACCCTCTTGGTGCTCTTTTCGGCGATTTGGTTCGCTTTTTACCTCGCTCGCGAGCTGGTTGTTCCGATACAGCGGCTCGCTGAGGGAACCGAGGCGGTGGCCCGCGGCAACTACGATTTCCAGATTCGCGCGGCGGGGGACGACGAGATCGGCTCGCTCGTTCGCTCGTTCAACAAGATGACGAGCGATCTCAAGAGCTCTCGGGTGGAGGTCGAGCAGCGCCGTCTTTACACCGAGACGATCCTTTCGAACCTTGCGGTCGGGGTATTGGGACTCGATCCCAACCGGGTGGTGACCTCGGCGAACGCTGCGGCGGCGCGGATCTTTGAGCTGCCTGAGGAGGCGATGCTTGGCCGGGAGATCTCCGCGGTGGTGAAGCCGGGAGATTTTGAGGCGATAGAAACCCTGCTGGGGGCGATCGCCGGAGAAGAAGGGGAGGGCGTACTTACCTCCGATGTCGCGGAGTGCGAGCTTAACGTGGTGAGTCAGGGCCGGGAGCTTAAGATCATCTGCACCGTGGGAAAGATCCTCGATATCCACGGGAGGTGGCTCGGCACGGTTCTTCTCTTCGATGACATCACTGATCTCTCTAAGGCACAGCATATGTCGGCGTGGCGGGAGGTGGCGCAGCGGATCGCGCATGAGATTAAAAATCCGCTCACCCCGATTCAGCTCTCAGCGCAGCGGCTGCAGCGTCTGCTCACGGACGGGGAGGTTGCGCCTGCGGTCCGGGAATCAACTCAGGCCATCGTCGAGAACGTTGATTCGATCAAGCGGCTTGCGAACGAGTTTTCGAACTTCGCGCGGATGCCCACCGCTGAATTTAAACTCGCTGACATCAATCATGTCATCTCCGACGCGATAGCACCGTTCGCCGAGAACCATTCTGAGATCGTATTCCAGTTTATCGCCGATAGCCGTGTGCCCGACATTGCGATGGATCGTGAGCAGATTCGGCGATGCGTCATCAACCTTATTGATAATGCGATCGGGGCGGTGAGCGCCGATCCCCCCCGGGGCGAGGGGGCACGTATCTTTGTTCGCACCGATTATGACAAGCGCCGCAAGTTTGTGATTATCGAGGTAGCCGATAATGGGCCGGGCATATCGCATGCGGATAAGACACGGATCTTCGAGCCGTACTTTACAACAAAAGAGGGCGGCACCGGCTTGGGGCTGGCCATCGTCACCTCGATCGTCGCGGATCATCAGGGGTATATCAGGTGCTACGACAATCCCCCCCGGGGTGCTAAATTTATCGTTGAATTGCCTGTGACCCCGCGTGCCGTGACTCAGCGGCGGTTTTCTGATGATACCGGCGGTGTGCGGGGGGGGCCGCGCCGGGAGGTCACAGAGAAGGCTTGAATCGCAGCCGACTCTGGTCAATGCTGTTCGTAAGGTACGCCGTCAGCCGCAGCGCGGGCGATAATCGATTTATTATAGAGGAGCCGCGATGATTCCAACGATGAGCCTCTCCCGTTTTATTCTTCGGCAAGAGACGAAGCACGCCGCTTCAACCGGAGAGCTCTCCGACCTGCTGACTGCGGTTGCGCTTGGCGTTAAGATCATCCGGCAGCTCGTTTCCACCTCCGGCTTCCGTGGGCTCCAGGGTTATACCGGTCGCACCAACGTCCAAGGGGAGAAGACCCATGTCCTTGATGAGGAGGCGGATCAGGTACTCGTTGAGATGCTTGGCTCCTCGGGACATTTTGGGCTCCTTGTCTCCGAAGAGCGGGAGACGGTTATCGCGACCAGTCGCAATAGCGCCGCGGCGAAGTACGTTTTGGCGTTCGACCCCCTCGATGGCTCGAGTAATCTCGGGTCGAATATCCCGGTCGGAACGATATTTACGATCTTCCGGAAGCGTGATGGAGGGCGGCCGGCGAACGAGAGCGATTTCCTTCAGTCGGGCCGCGGTATCGTAGCGGCGGGGTACGCAATCTATGGTCCAAAGACCACCTTCGTCTACTCTACCGGCGACGGGGTCCACGGATTTACCTACGACACCGAGATCGGAGAGTTCGTGCTCACCGATGAACGACTCGCGATGCCGGAGCGGGGAACGACCTACAGTATCAATGAAGGGAACTCGATCTACTGGGACCGCTCGGTGAGTACCTTCATCGACACGTTAAAGCGCTCCGACCCTGGAGCGAAGACCCCCTACAGCGCGCGGTATGTCGGTTCGCTTGTCGCGGATTTCGACCGGAATCTAAAAAAAGGGGGTATCTACGTTTACCCCGGCGATTCGAAGAACCCGCGGGGTAAACTGCGGATGTTGTACGAGTGCATGCCGCTCGCTTTCATCGCTGAAAACGCTGGCGGGAAGGCGACCGATGGCTCCCAGGCGATACTCGATATCGTTCCACAGACGATCCACGAACGGGCGCCGCTCTTTATCGGGAGCTCACACGAGGTGGATTGGTACGATCGCCTCGCCCGGTCGTAAACGCTTCGCAGGTAAAGGTTCGGACAGGGGTTGGTCGTTCAGCTCACTGCATCGCTGAGCGGGCGATCGTGCTCAACGCACGGAGCCCATCTTTGGTTATCTGCCAGGTTTTAGAGGTGAAGTCTCCGGGGGGGAGGGGGGTCACAAGCTTCTGTCC
>JBJOHD010000127.1:0-5548 GCA_046047875.1 Pseudomonadota bacterium
CTTCGAACGTCTTTACCTGAACCTTGCCGGTACGGGCGGTCGCTTTCCAGTGAATGTTCTTGACCTCGTCTCCAGGCTCGTAAGCACGGAGATCCGAGAACGTGAGGCCGGAGCCCCGAAAAGCGGATCGATAAGCCCCGAGGGTTTCAGCGCTCATCGAGCGTCTCGTTTTTAGCTCGATCCGACGCGCCTCAGCGATGAGCGCCGGCGGCACCAATTCAAAGATCGTGTGGGGCGCTCGCGATGTTTGTTCGAGGGGCATGGTGTTCTCTACGGAACCGGCACGCTTTTTAGGAGCGCCTTCACGATATCGTCGCTCGTGATCCCCCGCGCCTCAGCCTCAAACGAAGTCAAGATGCGGTGACGTAGCACATCGGGGGCGATCTCTTTTATTTCATCGGGGGTAACAAAGGTGCGCCCACGGAGGAAAGCCAAGCTTCGCGCGCAGCTCTTAAGCGCAAGGCTCGCGCGGGGAGATGCGCCCCATTCGATCTGCCCTTTAAGGCCGAACTCCTCAGGGGTCCGGGTGGCATGCACGAGGGAGACGATATAATGATCGAGCTTCGGGTCGACGAAGACCTCGAGCGCCGCACGGCGAGCAGCGATGAGCTCGGAGAGCGCCAGCACCTTATCAAGGCGCGGGGGGTCTGCCGCTTCACGATCGGCCCGCGCCAATATCTCGACCTCCTCTTTAAGGGACGGATAGGTGACTTTGACCTTCATCAGAAATCGATCGACCTGTGCCTCCGGAAGGGGATAGGTGCCCTCCTGCTCGATCGGATTCTGGGTCGCCAACACGAGGAACGGCGCGGGGAGCGGAAACGTCGCTTCACCGATCGTTACGTGACGCTCCTGCATCGCTTGCAGGAGCGCCGACTGCACCTTCGCCGGGGCGCGGTTGATCTCGTCGGCGAGGAGGATGTTGGTAAAGACCGGTCCCCGCCGGATCACAAACTCACCGCTCTGCGGACGGTACACTTCAGTTCCGATGAGATCGGATGGTAGAAGGTCGGGGGTGAACTGCACCCGGTTCATGTCGGCCGAGAGGCAGGCGGCGAGCGCCGTGAGGGTCTTCGTCTTCGCAAGCCCCGGAACCCCCTCAAGGAGGATGTGGCCGTCGGAGAGAAGCGCCACCATGAGCCGCTCAACGAGGTGGTGCTGTCCGACGATACTCTTCTCGATCTCAGCGGTGAGCCGGACGAAGCTCCGCCGTATCGTTGAATCGGTTGTCGTGTCTCCGGTTATCATACGCTCTCCGTTACGCCGAAAAGGGAAAGTCATTCGATGGATAGACGTCTCTCCCCGTTAAATATTCTCCCGTCGACCGGTGGGGTGCAAGAAAAATGAAAGGGTTACGCCCCCTTAACCACCTCGAAGAGCTCCTCGGTGATTACTTTTTCGGTGGCGTGATCGACCATCGGGTGGGGGTAGCGGCCCCGCTCAGCCGATTCATCGCCGAGAGCGTGGATCTGAGCCGGGGTCAGGTGTGAAAGCTCGGGGACCCACCGCTTTATATAAACGGCATCAGGATCAAACTTGGCTTGCTGCAGCCACGGATTGAATATGCGAAAGTACGGCTGTGCATCGCACCCGGTTGAGGCGGCCCACTGCCAACTGCCGTTATTAACGCACGGATCGTAATCAACCAGGCTTCGAGCGAAATGACGTTCCCCCCACCGCCAGTCGATATGCAGGTCTTTGGTGAGAAACGAGGCAACGATCATTCGCACCCGATTGTGCATGTAGCCTGTCGCGGCTAACTCCCGCATACCCGCATCGACGATCGGGAATCCGGTCGAGCCCTCGCACCACCGGGCGAAAACCTTCTCGTTGTGGGACCACTCGATCCGATCGAACGCCGGCTTGAAAGCCTTACCGAGCACATGCGGCCAGTGAAAGGCGACGTGGGTAAAAAAATCCCGCCAATAGAGCTGACGCACCAGGGGCTCGCCCGAAGGTCCCATCGCGTTCAAGCGGTGAAACACCTCCCGAATCGAGACCGTTCCGAATTTATGGTGGGCCGAGAGCCGGCTTGTCCCGGAGATCGCAGGGAAGTCGCGCTTTTCCCCGTACTCGCGAAGCTCCGCGGCGCGGGTCAGGACCTTCAGCCCCTCGGGCCGTCCCCCTCGGTCGAGCCGATGGGGCATCGTCTCCGGATGTACCTTCTCCAAGAACTCGAGCCCCAGCGAGCGGGACCGTTTCGGATGAATCCACGTTCCACGCGGAGGAGCGACCGGGGTCGGCACCGCGATCTGCCGCGACCTTTTGTAAAACGGGGTAAAAACGGAGTAGGGGGTTCCGTTGTCCTTGAGGCACTCCTCCGGTTCGTTGAGGAGGGTGTCGCTAAAGTGGTGTACGTTTACTCCAGCGGCGGAGAGCCGCTCATGGATCGCTCGGTCGCGGGCTCGAGCAAACGGGGAATAGTCCCGGTTAAAGTACACCGCCTCGATCTCTTCAAGGGCTGAGGCCTCAAGGAGGCACTCCACCGGATCCCCCTCCCATATGATGAGCTCCCCGCCAAGCTTGGCGAGCTCCCCGTGGAGGGCGCGGATCGACTCAAGCATGAATTCGAGACCGGGTAGACTGCGGTAGGGATGATCCCGATATTGCCGGGGGTCAAAGATGAAACACGGTAAAACTTCCCCCGCCTCGGTCAACGCCTTGATAAGTCCCGTATTGTCGTGCGCCCTGAGGTCGCGGCGGAAGACGAAGAGGGCGCGTTTGTACGAGCGGGGCGATTGAGCCATAGGGGAACCGGGTGTGGCGGGGAGTCGTTTCCCCGGGACACCTGGCGATAGTACGGGGCCAGCGGGGGGATCTCAATGGTGGTTTTGGAACAAATTGACCCATTGGCAGGCCCGGAGGTGAGGCGCTAAAATACCGCCAAGGGTGACTGTATGAAGATCAATGAACCTATCGGAGATGCGTCGATCGGACCGTTGCTGGTCAGACTGCCTGTCGGGATCTATTTTGTGTTAGCTGGGCTCCTCATTCTACGAGACCCGACGAGCTTCTTAGCTGAGGTGCACAACATGAAGATATTGCCGCCACACGCGGGGACGATCTACGCGATAATGCTGCCCTATCTCCAGATCGCTGCGGGGGGACTTCTCATCATCGGGATGTGGACGACCCTGGCGGCGGGGATTATCTCGCTCATGCTTCTTTCATTCGTCATCGCTTTCGGGCTTCATCCGGAAGGGGGGACGCTGTTTAACAAAGATATAGTGTTTCTGGCGGCGGCGGTGTCGCTTCTCTACACCGGCAGCGGTGCGTGGAGCGTCGATAGGTTCCGAAGAACGGAGTAGACCCCCGAGGAGTTATCGCCGGCAAAAAGGGGGCTGTGCCCCCTTTTTTATTTTTCCCCTTTGAGGAGGGGGGCGGCCCTTGCATTCTCCTCAGTCGTGCTTATCTAAATGATATAACAGAGACAGATGTAACGGCTTCGGCCGGTAAGCTTTAGTACGTAAGCCACGGAGGAGATCTATGTTGTGGGCACGCGAACGGGATTTGGGCGGGCTGTTTGAGCCTTTTTGGCAGTTTCGAACGATCGAGGAGCGGATGAACGACCTACTTGGTACACCGCGGGTTGATGCGGGCGCCCCACCGATGAATGTGTGGGTGAGCGATGAGCGCGCCGTGATCGCCGCTTCGCTGCCGGGGCTGTCGGCGGAGACGATCGATGTGCGGGTCGATGGTCGAAACGTCACGATTCAAGGGGAGTATGGCGAGCCGATCGAAGAGGGCAAGACGTTGGCCCGAAGGGAGCGGGCGCGGGGCACGTTCTCCCGATCGTTCGAGCTCCCGTTCGGGCTTGACCCCGACACGGTCAGCGCGGAGTACCGCGCTGGGATCTTGCAAGTAACCCTCCCGCGATTGGAGAGCGAGCGTTCGCGGAGGATCGCGATTCGGACCTGAAACGAGTACGTTTAATTGGAAGACTTTTGAGGAGGAAGCTATGAGTCATGTTGAATCCCAGTGGGGAGCGCCCCGGTCCGATGTGTTGAGCGGTAAGGAAGGGGTGACGGTGTTCGTTGATCTCCCGGGGGTCGTCGATAGCGATGTCGAGCTCTCAGTAGAGCGGGAGATCCTCACGATCTCAGCCACCCCATCGTTCGCATTTAGGGAGGAAGCGCCGCTTCGGCACGAGGAGTTTCGTCTTGAGCCGCTTCGTCGGCGGATCAACCTCGCGGAGGGACTCGATGTCGAGCGTATCCGCGCGGAGTTAAAGGACGGTGTCTTAAAAGTGACGATCCCCGCGCGCGCTGAGGTGGGCCCCCGAAAAATCGCCGTGAACGCGGCTTGAAACCGGTCGGGGTTGGGGTAATCTGAGGGTATGTCACGACCCCGCTCCGATGTTCGTAAAGCGCTTCTGGGGGCGTTCCCTCCGGGAGCGCGGATCCTCATCGGCGTGTCCGGGGGGGTCGATAGTATGGTGCTTCTTCACGGAGCGGCGTCGCTTCGGGAGGAGCTCCGTTTGGAGATCGCGGTCGCCCATCTTGACCACGGACTCCGTCCGGAGAGTGGGGAGGATGCGGCTTTTGTCGAGGCTGCGGCGAACGAGCTCGGGGTGAATTGTCATCTGCGCAGAGCCGATCCACCCGGGGCGGGTGAAAATATCGAGGCGTGGGGGAGGCGCTCCCGATACCGCTTCTTCAACGAGATACGCGCCGCCCGGGGTCTTGATCTGATCGTGACCGCACACACCGCCGACGATGTGGCGGAAACCCTCTTAATGCGGCTTGTTTCCAACAAAGAGCTGCGGACGATCCGCCGCGAGGATCACGGCGCGCATCTGCTCCGTCCGCTGCTTGGGGTAACCCGGGACGAGGTCGTTCGCTACGCCCGTGGGCACGGGGTCGTGTGGCGCGAGGATCTCACCAATCTCGATACCACCTTTCTCCGTAACCGGGTGCGTCACGAGGTGATGCCGGTTCTAAAGGTGTTCGATGAACGGATCGTCGAGGTGCTGGCGCTTCGGGCCGAGGCGCTTGCCGCTGATGATGGATATATCGAGGGGGAGGCGCGGAAGCTCCTTGAGGCGGTTACCGCTCCGTGGGGGGCACGTGAATGGCTCCAGGGGGTGCGGGAAGCGCTCGACCGGGCAGCCCCGATGGTGGGCTGGAGGATCGCCGAGAGCGTCGCCTATTCCAAACTGGGTTTTAGGATAGGGCGGGCCCACGCGGAGCGGCTCGTGGGGTTTCTACTCGGTAACGGTGCGGCGATCGAGCTCCCCGGTAATACGAGCTTTGTGCGACGCGATGGGGGGCTCATGGTGCGTCAATCGAATTGCGCGGAGCAGCGTCCGGGGGGGAGGGGCTAAATAAGCGACTTTTTTGGCACCAGCGCTGCTTCTGGGCACGTCATAATAGTGTCCCGGCAGGAAGCGATACGTTGCAGACCCGGGAACGGTTTCCTATACTCACCCGGGGATAAGTTCTTCGAATTGATTGCCGTTTTTATTTAAGTAGGTGTCCGATTGAATCAGTTTTCTCGAAACGCGGTTTTCTGGTTGGTCCTCGTGCTCCTTTTCATGACCCTCTATAGC
>JBJOHD010000128.1:0-4563 GCA_046047875.1 Pseudomonadota bacterium
CTCAACTCGTCATTTTCGCGAGCGAGGGCGTTCCCGATAGCGGAGAAGCTATCATCGTGAGACTGCAAGACGGTCGTTCATACTCGGTCCGAGTGAGCAAGGCGGTTGGCGACAATAAACGGGACGACGTCGTCCGGATCGAGGATGGTCGCGGAGCGATGATCGCAGATGCCTCCGAGGAGCCAGCGTATAGGGAGAAGAAGTTTGACTATGCTCCGCCGACTCAGGTGAGCGGCCTCATGCGCGAGATGGTTCTCGCCGCGGAGTTCGGGAAGAAGTCGATCTCTGGTTATCGCATGAGTGAGCAATACAAGGGTGAGATGGTTCTCAACGACGGAACGATTGAGGCGAAGATCGATAAGATATTTATCGGACCGAACCTGTGGGGATACGTCATCGACACGACGAATCTGCTCGATCAAAGCCAGCGGCTCAACGCCGCCTCGTTTCGACTCGATGGCACCCGGGCAGTATCAGCCCAGCATTGGGAGCTCGCCGCTCGTCCGATGAACATCGAGCAGCAGATCTCAGGGAAACATACCGGCAAGGTCTACGTTGTAACCCGAGCGAAGAAGGGCGGTAACTAAGGGAACTCGCTATGAAGCAGAAGATTCAGGACCTCGTCCTGCTCCTCAAGAGCGACAAACGGGCGCAGTTCGGCGCGGTCGCGGTTGTCTTGGCGATCGCCTTCCTCACCAGTTCGCCCGAGCCGCGCCGTCGTCCGACTCCGCGGATGAATCAGGCGGTCGACACGATCGGTGACGCCGGCATGATGTCCCGAGATGAGGCCTACAACGACATCGTTCAACGCTTTTCGATGGACGTCGAGCAGATAAAGACTCAAACTGCGCAGAACTCCGCCCAGATCACCGAGGTGGTGAAAAACATGGCGGACAACGAGCAGCGCACCGCGGAGATCTTCAAAAAGATCCTCGAGCGAATGACCGAGAGTCAGTCGATGCAGAGCGGTGGACAGATGGGTGGTCCGGTCGCCATGGATGTCAATCCGGTTGATGTCGGTGAGGCTCCAGGAGCGATGGTTGAGACCACCTCAGCTACCGAAGATTTTGCCCAATTCGGCGATACCCAAGCCCCAGCGGTGGCACCCCCTCCGCCACCCGCGCCCTCAAAGGTGGCGTTCATCGGGGCGGGAGACTCGGTAAGGATTAAGCTCCTCGCCGGCGTCAACGCTCCGACCGACGGGACCCCGTATCCGGTTGTTTTCAAACTGACCAGTGATGTGTACGGCCCCGATGGCTCGGCGCTTCCACTCGGCGAGGCGCGTCTCATCGCTGCCGCTCAAGGCTCCCTGACCGATTCCCGTGCGCTGTTCCGTATCACGACGCTGAATATCCGCCTGCCTGATGGACGGCGCAAGGTTTATCCGGTCGATGGCTGGGTCGTTGGCGAGGACGGACTGCGCGGTATGGAGGGGATCCTCCTCGATCCGATGGGCAAAGCTATCGCGGCGACCGGTATGGTGGCTGGTATCGGTGCGGTCGGCGAGGCGTTCGCTCAAGGGGAGACCAGCACCAGCACCGGAGTTCTTGGGGATCAAAACACGGTCATTAACGGAGATCCATTCGTGTTTGCTGGCGGCAAAGCGGTCGGCGGATTCGCAAAGGGCTGGAGCAAGATCTTGGAGAAGCGGGTAGAACAGCTGGTTCCCCATGTCCAGGTCCTCTCGGGTCGGGAAGCGACCGCGGTGTTTGCAAAGTCTCTCCCGGTTCACGACCTCTTCAACGCTCTTGAAGAGGATGAGAATCCGATGAGCTCGCTTGATTAGGTTTTGTTTTTCGGAGTGACGCTATGAAACGTTGTAAGAACTCACCTCTGGTCCGCGCAGCCCTCGCCGGTGTGGTATTGAGCCTCACGGCGTGCAGCTCAGCATCGAACGTTCTCAATCCGTTCTACGAGCCTCCGGCTCCGGTCGCGCTCCTCGGCGAAAAGAACGACGATGCTCTGAATCAAGGTGGCACAAATCAAGAGTCCGCTCGCGCAGCGCTGAACTCGATGGCGACCTATCGGCGCGCCAACGATCCGGAGCCGGTCAATCCGGTCATTCAGCCAGCGGTCGTACGCCTCATGTGGATACCGGATCACCTCAACAAGAGCGGGGATCTCGTTCCGGCCCACTATTATTACCTCAAGGTATTGAAGGATCGCTGGGCGGTCACCGATGCCTTCGAGCTCGAGTCACAGCTCAACGGGTCTACGAGCTCCTCAAACATGCCGTTCGTGTATGGCGACGAGGCGGGAAGAGAGCTTAAGGGAAACTAGGCTGATCGGAAGCGGATGGAGACTCCTATGAACAGCGCCCGAATCGGAATAGTCGTTATCCTCGGTGCGGTACTCGGGGCGTGCTCAAGCACCGACATTCCTCAGTGGAAACCCCTCAAGGAGACCCGTACGTATAGCGTCGCCGCGCGCCAGCTGCCGCCCGAGCCGACCTATAATCGGCTGCGGTGGGTGCGTCCTCCCGAGGTTATCCCCAGTGAGCCACGGGGTGGCACTGCAGCTGCGGCGATCGTTCCGGTGATGCACCTCGAGATTAAAGATACGACGCTTGAGGATGTCGCTCGCATCCTGGCCTCGGCGGCGCAGTACTCGAGCTATTGCTCCAGTCTGATAGCGAAACAGACCTTAACCCTCAGCCGACTTGGAACGATCGACGAGCTTGGTTCAGAGGTCGAAAAGGCCGCGCAGATTCGAGTCGTCATCGATCATGCGGGCCGACAGGTTAAATTTTTGGCGAATCACGCCCCGGCGGCGCCTCGCTTGTACTAGTTTTTTAGTGGTTGTTTGGGTCTCACGAAGACCGTACGAGACAAAGGTTTTGGGAAAGAGGACGAGATGAGCATTAATAGGATTACACGTCAGCGGTTGTTTCAGGACGAGAGGCTGTTCAATTCTCTCCTACCGTACGCCAAGTACGACGACGATCATCGGCTGTTTGTCCACTCCGACGCTTCTTTGTGGTCGATCTGGGATCTACAGCCGCTGTGGCTGACGAAAACCTCCGACTCCGAGGCGTTTCAAATCTGCGCCAGTATTCAGGAGATGCTGGATGCGCTCGATCACACGATCTCGGCTCAATTCGTCTGGATTACCACCTTTGATGTTGATGATCTAATCTCCGACTCGCTCACCAAGTATCCCTCGTCCGGCCCGGCGGGCTGGATGGCCCGACGCTGGCTCCGGGGGCTTAAGCAGACGTCGCAGAGCGCGTCGTTTCATCGCCGGCCGCGCAAACTGCGCCTCTTGGTGGCCTTTCGCTACGACCCGCCGTGGAAAGCTACCGGGCTGATGCAACAATTGACCCGATCGATCTCGATTCTTATGTCAGGCAAGGTCGGTGTGACCGCCGCGCAGCGTCGGGCGGAGTATAACTCCTACGCCAACACCTTCAAGGGAATCATCGATGGAACCTCGTCGAAGCTCGGCGATCTCGGTTTTCGTCCCCGCCGAGTGGACGGTCAGGAGCTGATCAATATCCTGTATCCGCTCCTCAACCGGCGCAGCATTAAGTCGGGTAAGTTCAAGCGAGGTCGCCACTCCGCTATTCCGGTGCCGGTGTATGATCCGGACGATATTTTGTCGAATCAGATCTCCGAGACCCCAGCTGAGCATCCGAAGAACGGCATCATCAAAAAGGATGGCCGGGTTTTCCGCTCAGTGTCGATGGTAAAACCGCCGAAGAATTGTTTGCCGCTCATGATCTCGCCGCTCCAGTCGGCGGCGTATGAAAATATCCTGAGCGTGACGTTTTCGAAGGATCCCTCAGAAAAGCAGCTCAAGCGCCTCGACGCCCTTGATAGCTCTCTCGGATTTCGCGAACGTAATCCGATGGGCCGGGGCAACCAGAAGATTCAACACCAAGTCGCCGCAGTTCGGGCTGCGCGTTCCGAGTTGTATAACGGAACCGCTCAGATCGTTCGCGTCGGGGTTCACCAGACATTTATCTGTCAAACCGAGGATGAAGCGGTGCGTGCCGCCGCTGAAGCGGTCGCTACCTTCCCCCAACTAAACGGCGCACGGGGTATGGTGCATGAGATCTCCGATATGGCGGTAGCGATCAACTCGCTCCCGGGATGCTACGACCCCTCAACCGACGGCTCGGGATGGACCAACGTTCTTAAATCTTCTCTGGGTGTCCGCTTATTCCCCCTCTGGGGCAACTGGCGGGGCAGCTCAGGCTCGCAGATCGTACTGCCAAGCTTGTGGAACAGAGAGCTTATCGGCTTCGATCTCTACGATTCGAACGTCGCGCCGAACGTTCTTATCAGCGGCGTCTCGGGCGCTGGTAAGAGCTACCTCTTGTGCTTCCTCCTCATCACCATGAACCGCGGCCACTATGCGACCCTCTCAAACGGGCAGGTCGTCGAGCGTCAGCCGATCACCTTCGTCTTCGATAAAGGTATGACCGGTCAGCCGTGCGGTTTCGAAAAGGTGGCGAAACTCTTCGGCGGCCGGATCTACGAAGCGACCCCGTCCCGGGCGCCGGCGATGAACTTCCTCGCTCGTCTCGGTGAGACCCCGCCTGATCCGATGAACGACGATTAT